>NZ_MVKA01000041.1:0-48169 GCF_002042905.1 Geobacillus sp. LEMMY01 | reverse complement strand
TGGGCGATGCGCATGACCACGTTTCTGTTAGCCGCCAAGCAAGCCGTCGAAGCCCATCACGGTGCACTTTCCGAAGAAGAAGCGAGACGGTGGGAACGAGTGTATGATCGCATCCTAGAAAGAGCACAACACCGATTAGAAACGATGCCGCCTCTTCCGAAAAAAGCACTTGCTTTTGTTCGACGGCTTCAAAAACGAAAGGAAGAAGCGCTGCGGTTCTTACGKGAAGTACATGTTCCCTTTGACAACAACCAMGCCGAACGCGATCTTCGCATGGTCAAAGTCAAAGAGAACATTTCGGGTACGTTTCGCGAAGAAACATTCGCGCAGTCGTTTTGCATCGCAAGAAGCATCGTTTCCACACTGACGAAACACGAAAAAAACGTGTGGGATTCGTTATGTCTTCTGTTGGCAGGCGAAACGATCGATCGAGTTCTTTCCGCTACCTAGGGCATTTTCTATGACCGAAATGCCCTATTTGTGCTGGGCTTTTTTATACACTAGCACTGGGGTGAATAGTTACGAACGATTAATGTACAAAGTGAAGAAAAACGAGGAAGCCGATTCATTGTGACGCTTCCGCAACCAACCATTATTGAAAGCGAGGGGTAAACAATGAAAAAATGGATGGTGGCATTAAGCATTTCAATTGCATATTTGTTAATTTGTTTTGCGGCGGTGCAAGTCAATCGTGTGTTTGCAGATGATGGACGAGAGCATTTCTATGAGCATGGAGAGCAATACGAAGAACCTAGGGAAAAGGGGGAAGGAATGGCCAAGGAAAGCGGAGAGATGTTAGGATGGGGAGCGGTTTCTGTTGCTTTATTGGCAGGGGCGCTTTTGCCATTGAGACGAAATGCTAAATTCATTATGAGAACTGTTCCGAACATAAAATCTTTCTTTGTCTCTCTCTTAAAATGGTTAGCAACATGGCATATGCCTATTGGCGCAGCTGCGTTGGCGCTTGCTATAGCGCATGGTGCCCTTATGTACTTCTCTGAAGGGGAGTTGGAAATAAGGGAGTACATGGGCATTATGGCTATAGTATTCGCGGGAGTGGCGGCGGTTTTTGGAGCTGTTCTTTCAAAAAATAAAGCAAGCTCCTTGATCCGGTCAACACATATTGGATTATTATTAGCCGCGGGCATCTTAGTCGCGATCCATATTTTATCCTAAAATTTCAGCACATGAGACGAGCTGCTAAAATTTTTTAGTTATAAAACACGGCGGGACTGTGATGACAAAAAGGCGGTGCATCTTTTGCACCGCTTATTTTTCAGTGCACGCCCACTTCTTTTTGAGCGCTTGAATGAAAATATGCATATTTTGCTTAGTTTCCATAATCGGCATATAGACATAGGAAAGCATCCGATAAAAAGGAGAGTGCTTCAGGCGAACGATGGACAGATGGCCGTGCTCGATGTCGCGGGCGACGACGCTGCGCGACAACAAGGACAGGGCGTTGCCGTTGATCAACGTTTCTTTAATGCCTTGGTTGCTGCTAATGATCATGAGCGATTTCACCTTCAGTCCGTTTGAGCGGATGAAGTGGTTGAAATATTCACGCGTGCCGGAGCCGACTTCGCGCGCCACCCATGCTTCGTTTTGCAGCTCGGCGATCGTGACTTCGCCTTTTTGCGCCAGTTCGTGGCGGTTGGAGGCAACGATGACGAGCTCGTCTTGCATGAACGGATGAACGGACAGTTCCTTTTCGTTCGTTTGCCCTTCGATCAAGCCGATGTCGACTTGGTACGACTTGACGAGCTCGACGATTTCTTTCGTGTTGCCGATCATTACCTCAAGCTCCAGTTCGGGATAGTGCTCTTGGAAGTCGAGCAAAAACGGCGGCAAAATATATTCCCCGATCGTGAAGCTGGCGCCGATTTTCAGCTCCCCTTTGATCGCGTGATGGTGCTCCAAGATGTCTTGTTTCGTTTGTTCATAAAGCGCCACCATTTGTTTGGCGCGGTCGTATAGGAGCTCGCCGGTCGGCGTCATGCGCAGCCGCTTCGGGGAGCGGATGAACAGTTTCGTTTGAAACTCTTTTTCTAAATTTTTGATGTGCAAGCTGACGCTTGGCTGCGACAAATGGAGAATTTCCGCTGTTTTTGTGAAATTTTTCACTTCCGCCAACGTAATAAATGTTTTTAGTTCGTCATAGTACATCTTCATTCCTCCTGCCCATCGCTCGATAGTTGTTGCAGAGAGTATCTATTATAAATATTAATAGTTTCAATAATTTATATTTATTTTACTAATGTTTTGTTTTGCGGTAAAGTGTAAATATAATATCGCATTTAAAGTATACTTGTTTTATAGGAATAAGTGGATATTGGGCGGCAGCGCCTAATGGGCAAAGGTCGCGCCACCGTTCCATTTCATTTTATAGTCGAGGGGTGGGCATCGTTGCAGCTTCAAGTAACCAACAGTCCGTTTACCCAGGAGCAGATTGAGCTCTTGAATCGTTTGTTGCCGACGTTGACGCCGTCGCAAAAGCTTTGGCTGAGCGGGTATTTGGCTGCTGCCGAGGCGGCGGTCACCGTTTTGGATGCCGAAGCGCCGGTGCTGTTTGCTGGAAGCAGCAAACCGGTTTCGAAAGAAGTGACGGTATTGTACGGCTCGCAAACCGGCAATGCGCAAAAGCTGGCTGAGAAAGCCGGCAAAGCGCTCAAGGAGCGCGGTTTCGAAGCGAAAGTGTTGTCCATGCTTGATTTTAAGCCAAACGAATTAAAGAAAGTGGAGACGCTGCTCATTGTTGTGAGCACGCACGGAGAAGGCGATCCGCCGGACAATGCGGTATCGTTTTACGAATTTCTCCACAGCAAGCGGGCGCCAAAGCTGAATCATCTGCGCTTTTCCGTCTTGGCGCTTGGCGATACATCGTACGAGCAGTTTTGCCAGACGGGGAAAGATTTCGACAAACGGCTTGAGGAGCTGGGCGGAACGCGGTTTTATCCGCGTGTCGATTGCGATGTCGATTACGAAGAAGCGGCAGCGAAATGGCTTGATGGCGTGCTTGGCGAGTTAAGCAAAGAAGCGAATGCCCATGTTGGGGCCACGCCGCTTTTGTCCGTTGCGGCCGTGGCGCCAAAAATTGAACCCGCTGTCGTCTATTCGCGGAAAAACCCGTTCCCGGCCGAGGTGCTTGAAAACGTCAACTTAAACGGCCGCGGGTCGAACAAGGAAACGCGCCATTTGGAATTGTCGCTCGAGGGATCGGGGTTGAAGTATGAGCCGGGCGATGCGCTTGGCATTTTCCCGAAAAATGATCCCGAGCTGGTTGAGCTGATCATTCAAGAAATGAAATGGAATCCGGAAGAAACCGTGACGATCGACAAAGATGGGGAAGTGCGGTCGTTAAAAGAAGCGCTCACCTCGCATTTTGAAATTACGGTGCTGACGAAAGCGCTGTTGCAAAAACTGGCGACGCTGTCAAAAAACAGCGAGCTCCAAGCGCTTGTGGCGCCCGGCAATGAAGCCAAATTGAAAGAATACGCCAAAGGCCGCGATTTGTTGGATGCGCTGCGCGATTTCGGCCCATGGGACGCCGCGCCGCAGCAAATCATCTCCATCTTGCGAAAAATGCCACCGCGCCTGTATTCGATCGCGAGCAGCTTAGCGGCCTATCCAGATGAAGTGCACTTGACGATCGGCGCGGTCCGTTATGAGTCGCACGGCCGCCTGCGCAAAGGGGTGTGCTCGACGTTCTGTGCCGAACGCGTCCAAATCGGCGATACCCTGCCGGTCTTTGTGCAGCCGAACCCGAACTTTAAGCTGCCGAAGGATCCGGACACGCCGATCATTATGATCGGTCCAGGCACTGGGGTGGCGCCGTTCCGCGCCTTTATGCAAGAGCGCGAGGCCATCGGGGCGAAAGGAAAATC
Source organism: Geobacillus sp. LEMMY01 (assembly GCF_002042905.1). NCBI lineage: Bacteria > Bacillati > Bacillota > Bacilli > Caryophanales > Anoxybacillaceae > Geobacillus > Geobacillus sp. LEMMY01. The sequence continues at coordinate 44,285 of NZ_MVKA01000041.1, read as the reverse complement.
GTGGCTCTTTTTCGGCGACCAACATTTTATGACCGACTTCCTGTATCAAACCGAATGGCTCGCATGGTTGAAAAGCGGCGTGCTGACCAAAATGGATGTCGCCTTCTCTCGCGATACGGAGAAGAAAGTGTATGTGCAGCATCGGATGCTTGAACGAAGCAAAGAGCTGTTCGGCTGGCTTGAGGAAGGCGCTGTCGTCTACGTTTGCGGCGACAAGCAACACATGGCGCGCGACGTTCATCAGACGTTGATCGAGATTATCGAAAAAGAGGGCGGCATGAGCCGCGAACAGGCGGAAGCGTATGTCACCGAGATGCAAAAGCAAAAACGGTATCAACGCGACGTCTATTAATCATCAAAAGGAGTGGGATCGGAAATGGCGAAAGTCGAGTTAAAAGCGCCGGACGGACCGCCGAGCGATGTCGAGCGCATCAAGCAGGAAAGCCGTTACTTGCGCGGCACGCTCGCCGAAACGATGGAAGATCCGCTCAGCGCGGGCATCCCAGATGATGACAACCGGCTGATGAAGTTCCACGGCAGCTACTTGCAAGATGACCGCGACGTGCGCACCGAGCGGCAAAAACAAAAACTCGAACCGGCCTATCAATTTATGATCCGCGTGCGCACGCCGGGCGGGGTGGCGACGCCGGAGCAGTGGCTTGTCATGGATGAACTCGCCTGCAAATACGCCAACGGCACGTTGAAACTGACGACGCGCCAAGCGTTCCAACTGCACGGCGTCTTGAAATGGAACGTGAAAAAAACGATGCAAGCCATCAATGGCGCCTTGATGACGACACTCGCCGCCTGTGGCGACGTCAACCGAAACGTCATGTGCAACCCGAACCCGTACCAGTCGGAAGTGCATGCGGAAGTGTATGAATGGGCGAAGCTGATCAGCGACCATTTGCTGCCGCGGACGAGGGCGTATTACGAAATTTGGCTTGATGATGAAAAAGTCGCCGGCACGCCGCCGGTCGACGGTGAAGAAGAACCGATTTACGGTCCGACGTATTTGCCGCGGAAGTTTAAAATCGGCATCGCCATTCCGCCGTCGAACGATGTCGATGTGTTCTCGCAAGATATCGGGTTGATCGCCATTGTCGAGGACGGCAAGCTCGCCGGGTTTAATGTCGCCATCGGCGGCGGCATGGGGATGACCCATGGGGACAAAACGACGTATCCGCAGCTGGCGAAAGTGATCGGCTTCTGCAAGCCCGATCAAGTCGTTGAGGTGGCGGAAAAAATCATGACAATCCAGCGCGACTACGGCAACCGCTCGTCGCGCAAACATGCCCGCTTCAAATACACGATCGACCGGCTCGGCCTAGATGCGGTCAAAGAAGAGTTGGAGCGCCGCCTCGGCTGGAAGCTCGGCGAAGCGCGCCCGTATCATTTCGAGCATAGCGGCGACCGCTACGGCTGGGTCGAAGGCGTCAATGGGACGTGGCATTTCACGCTCTTTGTCGAAGGCGGTCGCGTCAAAGACTACGACGATTACAAGCTGATGACCGGCCTGCGCGAAATCGCGAAAGTCCATACCGGCGATTTCCGGTTGACGCCAAACCAAAACTTGATCATCGCCAATGTCACGAGCGAGAAAAAGCCGGAAATCGAGGCGCTCATCGCCGAATACGGCTTGACCGACGGCCGCCGGTACACCGCCTTGCGCCGCAACGCGCTCGCCTGTGTCGCCTTGCCGACGTGCGGCTTGGCGATGGCGGAAGCGGAGCGGTACTTGCCGAAACTGCTCGATAAAATCGAGGAAATTATCGATGAAAACGGTTTGCGCGACGAAGAAATCACGATCCGCATGACGGGCTGTCCGAACGGCTGCGCCCGCCACGTGCTCGCGGAAATCGCCTTCGTCGGCAAAGCGGTCGGCAAATACAACATGTACCTTGGCGCCGCGTTCAACGGCACGCGCTTAGGCAAACTGTACCGCGAAAACATCGGCGAGGAGGAAATTTTGCGCGAACTGCGCATGCTCCTATCCCGCTATGCAAAAGAGCGGCTTGACGGTGAACACTTCGGCGACTTCGTCATCCGCGCCGGCATCGTCAAAGAAGTGACGGATGGGACGAATTTCCATGATTAAGGTGGTCAGGGTGAAATGGAAACCAGCCTCTCCTTGTTTAGGGGAGGTTGGTTTTTCGTTGCTTTCATGCAATGGATTCGGTGTTTTGTTCATTGTAGCCGCATTCAATCTATATTAGGTTGTAATAAAGGATTTCCGATCTCCATGTCCTATCTTTATCACTTGAAAAGCTGGCACGGTGACAAAAAGAGCGAACAATGCCATGTAAAAAAATTGCAACTTATATAATTCACAAAATATTTCAACTATATTATAGTAGTGTTATGAACTTGTATTTTTCAGATCATGACCAAGGGCAAACATTTTTTCCAAGATCGTATGCAGCGATCACGTGAATGGAAAGGGGGAGAAGATATTATGAAGATGGGAACAGAAAAACAAACATACTTGAACTACATCAACGGAGAATGGGTCCCTTCTGCATCCGGGAAAACGGAAGCCAGCCTCAATCCAGCCGACATCGATGACATCGTCGGCTATGTCCAAGAGTCCGGCGCGGAAGATGTGAACGCCGCGGTGGAGGCGGCGCGAAGGGCGCAGGCGGCATGGCGGAAGCTGTCCGGCCCGAAACGCGGAGAGTATTTGTTCCGCACGGCGGATCTCTTGGAGAAACGGCTCGATGAGATCGCGGAAACGATGACAAGGGAAATGGGGAAGACGCTCCCAGAAGCGAAAGGGGAGGTGCAGCGGGGAGTCAATATTTTGCGCTACTATGCTGGGGAGGGGATGCGGTCTATCGGCGAGGTCATCCCATCGACGGACAGCGAAGCGCTTATGTTTACAACGCGCGTGCCTCTTGGCGTGGTCGGGGTCATCACGCCGTGGAACTTTCCAGTCGCGATTCCGATTTGGAAAATCGCACCCGCCATCGTCTATGGAAACACCGTTGTGTTTAAGCCGGCGCAAGAAACAGCCGTCACCGCCGCGAAAATCGTGGAGTGCTTTGATCAAGCGGGGCTGCCGGCCGGGGTTGTGAATTTGGTGACAGGCAAAGGATCGGTCATCGGCAATGCGATCGCCGAACATCCCCACATTCATGGCATCACCTTCACCGGCTCCAATGAAGTCGGCAAAACGATCGCCCAAAAAGCGGTGGCCCGAGGGGCGAAATACCAGCTGGAAATGGGCGGGAAGAATCCGGTGATCGTGCTCGAGGACGCTGACCTTGATCGCGCCGTCGAGGCAACAATCAGCGGCGGGTTGCGCTCCACCGGACAAAAATGCACGGCGACAAGCCGCGTGTTCGTCCAGCGCACCGTCTATGATCAGTTTAAGGAAAAATTGTTGGCAAAAGTGAAACAGCTGAACATCGGCAATGGACTCGAGAACGGCGTTTGGATGGGGCCGTGCGCCAGCCAAAAGCAGTTTGAGACGGTTCTGTATTACATCCAAAAAGGAATCGAAGAAGGGGCGACGCTCGTTTACGGAGGCCAACGTTTGACGGATGGGGAGCGGGCAAAAGGGTTTTACGTGCAGCCGACGATCTTTGAAAACGTGTCGCCCGACATGACGATCGCCCGCGAAGAAATTTTTGGCCCGGTGTTGGCGTTAATCAAAGTGGATTCGCTGGAAGAAGCGCTTTCTCTCGCCAATGACACGCCATTTGGATTGAGCGCCTCGATTTTCACGCAAAATATCGGCAAGATGCTCGCGTTCATCCAAGACATCGAGGCCGGGCTCGTCCGGATTAATGAAGAAAGCGCAGGAGTCGAACTGCAAGCGCCGTTTGGCGGGATGAAGCAGTCCAGCTCCCACTCACGGGAACAAGGGCGGGCGGCTATCGAGTTTTTCACGGCGATTAAAACGGTGTTTGTAAAAGGATAAGAAGTTGAGGAAAGTGCGCTGCCGTTTGGGCAGGGCGCTTTTTTTAGCGTGAGGGAATTGGCAAAGGCGATTGTCGGCGAGCAAACGGTTTGCTTACAATAGAGGAAAAAGCATGTGCGGGAGGGAGAGCGGCATGAGCCAACCAGGTGAGCAACGCCGGTATACGCTCGGCGAGTTCTTTTCTTTAGCTGGAGACGAGCGGATGGAGCTGTACGAAGGAACGATTGTGTTGATGTCCCCAGCTCCTTATGAGCATGAAGGGGTGGTCGCCAATTTGATTGCCGAGTTTCGCATGGCGTTAAAAGGAAGTCCTTGCCTTGTGTTCGGCAGCAACCTCCAAGTCGTCCTTTTGTTTGAAGATGAACAAAAAGGAACGAAAAATGTAACGGTGTTGCCCGACCTATCCATTATTTGCGACCGAACGAAACTGCGCCAAGGGCGGTGTTACGGCGCTCCCGACCTGGTGGTGGAAGTGTTGTCGCCAAGCACGGCCCGCAACGATCGGCTGCTTAAGCGTCATTATTATGAGAAAGCAGGAGTCCGCGAGTACTGGCTTGTCGATTATCAGCACCAGGTGATGGAAAAATATGTTTGGCAATCGGGGACGTTTCAGCTAGAAGACGTGTACGATGCAGCCAACGGGGCGGCTGCATCGACCGTGTTTCCCGAGGTGCGTTTTTCCGTGAAGGAGATTTTTGCGTTTTTGTCGTCGTAAAGAGCGGCACAGGCACATACAAAATAACAACAAGCATAACGGCCGACTCAAAGAAATGATCCGTATCGCGAAACGGGCAGCAGAGTCGGACTTGCCAGTGTTAATTATGGGGGAAAGCGGAACCGGCAAGGAGCTGTTCGCCCAGGCGATTCATCAGGAAAGCCCGCGGGCTGACCGCCCATTCGTTCCTGTAAACTGTGCGGCCATTCCTGACGCTTTGCTGGAAAGCGAATTGTTCGGCTATGTGGAGGGATCGTTTACACATGCGAAAAAAGGAGGAAAAATCGGGCTGTTTGAACTGGCGGACGGGGGAAATGGTTAAATAAGTTGAACAAGAGCTTAGATAACGGACAGGCGGGCTTAGGCGGCCCGCCTGCTTTATCGTCATAAAATGACATTCTTAATTTTGTAGATTTCCCGTTCGTGTTCGATGACTTTGTTCGAGAGGAAGGTGATGTCAAGCTTGATGTTGTTCAGCTGTTCGGTGAATGATTGGGCATGGGAATCGACTTTTTTCTCTAAGGCGTCGAGTCTTTGGTGGATGGAAGAGACTTCACCGTGAAGTTTATGCACGTCCATCGCGAGGGCGTCGAGTGCAGCGTCGGTTTCATCCTGGCGGTGAAGAAGAGCAGACATCAGATCATACAGCTCTTTTTGGCCGGCTTTGATATGGGCTTGTTCTTCTTCTAACCGCTTTTGGCCTTCAAGGAGAGCTTGCTGGATCCGTCGGAATTCTTCCTGTTCTTTTCGCATTTCTTGCTGTTCTCTTCGGATTTCCTGCTGCTCTTTCCGTATTTCTTGCTGTTCTCTTCGGATCTCCTGCTGYTCTTTTCGCATTTCTTGCTGTTCTCTTCGGATCTCCTGCTGYTCTTTTCGCATTTCTTGYTGTTCTCTTCGGATCTCCTGCTGTTCTTTTCGCATTTCTTGTTGTTCTCTTCGGATCTCCTGCTGTTCTTTTCGCATTTCTTGTTGTTCCGCTTCCAGCCGTTTGTGGCTTTCGACGAGGAGATGCAACGTGTTTTCGATATGACCGAGCCGGTCGAACAGTTGCAAGAGGATCTCTTCGCTCATTTTGGCACCTCTTTTATCCTAATTTCCTTTATTATAGCACATATGTTCTTGTTGAACAAGCAGGAATGGTGTATGGTGTATATAGGAAAGCGTACAAACATATGATACAATGAATGAACAAAATGACAAATTCCAGCACAGGCGTCGGCCAATACTTTTTAGATAAGGAAAGGAATCGATGTATGCTTTACGTTTCCCCGGCGAAAATCGCGAGCTATTTTTACCATGAATGCGAGCGGAATTTTTACTTTCAGTCGTTGGCGAAAGAACGGCGCGAGGAGCTCGATGTGCCTGAAGAGTTGTTTGAGCGGCCTGCGATTCATGAGAGCGTGCTGCGCCGTGGCGTTGAGTGGGAAGAAGAAGTGATCTCGACATATTTAGCCGGCCAAGTGAAGATGGGAGGGCGGTTGCATGGCATGCCTCTTTCCCACTGCTATTTGGATGGCGAAGAGACGATTGGCGAGCTGAAACAGCCGAGCAAGCGGTATTTGTATCAGCCGACCTTGATTGTGCCACCGCGTTTTTACGAACGGTACGGGCTGGACTCAGATGTGATCCGTTTTGCGGCGTGCCGTCCGGATTTGATTGAGTGCATACCGGGACAAAACGGCATTGTGTTTCGCATCATCGACATCAAATCATCAGACGTGTTGAAGCTTTCCCACCGCGTGCAAACGGCGTTGTACGCCTTGATTTTGTCTTCCGTTTTAGAGGAGCACGGCATTAGGGGCAATGTGGATTGGCGCGAAGCGGGGGTATGGACGTACAAAACCGAGCAGCCGCAAGCAGCCGATATCAGCCAGTTGCTCCCGTATCTCGAACAGTTTTTGGCTGGCGAACTGACGGCGCTGGCCGAGAAGCAACCCGATGAGCTGTTTTGGCACTTAGATTACCGGTGTGAATGGTGTCCGTTTTATGACTATTGTTTCGACAAAGCGCGGCAACAGAAGCACATTTCCCTCGTTCCGTACTTATCGAACTACGCGTCCCGCTTCATCCGTGAGCGGCAGCTGCCTGAGACGATCGATGAGTTTCGCCAATTTCTTGAACGTCAAGAAAACAGGCATGTGCTGAAACAAAACGCCGGGCTGGCGCGCCAACTTCGGCGGCTTGAAGCGCAGCTTGAGGCCATCGCGCAAGAAAAAGTCGTTCCGTATGATCGGGCGGTGACACATATGCCCATATGGGAAGACATCCGCCTTATTCTCACCGCTCAACGCGATCAGTTGACGGGAAAGGTTGCGGCGGCATCGTTGTACCGTGTTGGTGGAACAGACGTGTTTGGAACGGGATCGGAAATGCATCATTTTATCGCCGGTTCGTTTGAGGAATGTGACGAGGTCGGCCGAAAGTTGGCCGATGCGCTTGACCGCCTGCTTCAGACGGTGCACGATTACAACCGAGAACGAGAGTGGCGGGCGCAAAAGTCAGTGCAGGCGTATGTCGTCGACAACTATGAATGGGAAAATGTGCAACAGTTGCTTCATGAGCTTTTGTTGGATCCGAAATATAACGAAAAAGCGGTTCGATTGCTGTCTTATTTTCATAGCAGCGTGTTATCAAGCGCCAGCGATCACCCATGCGAAATGGTTCCGCTTCCTGTCGTTGTCCTGACAACGGTAGCGAGCCAGCTGTTTGCCTTGCCGGTGCACGTCGCTTACCGGCTCGAGGACTTATCCGGGTATATCGCCGCTTACGGTGATTCGCCGTTTACGTATCGGGCGAGCGAGCGCTTTTCGTTCCGCTTGACGAACGTCATGAAAATGGATGTGTTGCACGACGCATGGCAAAAGGGGGATGAAGAAAAGAGGAAAGCGGTTGAGGTGGAGCTGAGCCGTCGGCTTTGGGCCGCAAGCAGCATTATCCAAGGCATCCGCGTCTGGGCTGAGAGCGTCCATCCTTCGCCGCTTATTGTCTGGCCGGAAAAATTTGCTTTTCCCGATCTGGCTGATTACCGTGATCCGCTTGTGTCCAAGCTGGCGTTTATGGCGCGCTACGAGGCGCTATTAAACTACTTGGAAATTCGCCGAAGCCGCCTGCTCCCGCTTTCGGAGCGGCTTGAGAACGGAGTGACGCTTCATGTCACGTACCTTGGCGACGGGCGGTTCCGTCTGAACAACCGGCAGGCGCTTGAAGCGATCGACCAAAAGGCGAGCTGGCTGCTCACCGAGTGCAATGAGGAAGGGGAAAAGGCGCAACAGACGTTTTCTGATCACAAGTACGCCAGTGAATGGAAGCCACCCCAATGGGCCAATGTCTATTTTGTCCGCATTCGCGCCATCGAAGATGATGGCAAGACAGCTGAACTCGAGCTCGAGTTGCCCAAATGGCTCGACCGGTTCCCGCTTGTGGAAGGAGAGGAGTATTGGCTGTCGATCCGGCATGCCGATTTTACCACCCGGCGCGTCTTGCAGGCGTTGCAACAGTTGGATCAGGAAAATCATCGCATCTTGGACTTGATTCGCGATCCGATCCGGTATCGGAAAACGTTTCGTCCCAACTGGGATGTAGAGGAGGTGAAGGCGCTCCTCCGCCAAAGCGGGCTGACCAAAAGCCAGCGCCAGGCGTTTCTTCAGTTTCTTCGTCATACGTTGACACTCGTCTGGGGGCCGCCTGGCACCGGAAAAACGCACTTTATCGCCGCCGCTCTTCAGTTGCTTATGGCGATTTACGAAAAGCAGGGGCGGAGGCTTGCTATTCTCATCTCCGGCTTCACTCACGCGGCGATCGAAAACTGCCTGCGTAAAATTCAGGAGCTTGTGCCGCGGCGTCGTGTCCACATTGCCAAGCTCGGCGAGATTCAGACGGAAAACGCCAAAGGAATTGCCGAGGTGGCGGACCGTGACCTTCTCGGATGGCTTGGCAGCGGCGGCCATCGGGTGCTTGGCGCCACGCTGTACGGCATTCAAAGGGCATACGAAAAGGGCTATATAGAAGAGTTTGACGTTGTCGTCCTTGATGAGGCGTCGCAAATCCGCGTGGCCGATTCACTGTTGGCGTTACGTCATGTCAAAAAAGCAGGTAGGCTGCTCATTGTCGGCGACCATTTCCAGCTGCCGCCGATCATTCAAGGGACGTATGCGGCCGGCGAAGAGGAGCCGCACTTGTTCGACTCGATTTTCCGCCTGTTGTTTGACGCTGATGTCGAGAAGCGGTATACCCGCCAATTGACGGACAATTTCCGTATGAATGAGGCGCTTTGCCGCTACCCGGCCGAGCAGATTTACGGACCCGGCTATACGGCGTTCACCCGCCAAATTGCCGAGCAAACATTGGCGCTCGCCGCCGCGCCGCCTGCCGATGAATGGGTGGAAGCGGCCATCGATCCCGATTATCCGCTTGTTGTTTGCGTTTATGATGGTGCGCACGGCACGCAAGAAAATGAGGCCGAAGCGCGCTGGGTGGCCAACATAACGAGGGTGCTTCGGGAACGGCTCCTCGATGGTGATGGAAAACGGTATGATGACACGCCGGATGGCGATCAAGCGTTTTGGCGCCACGGGCTGTTTATCATCTCGCCGCATCGGGCGCAAATCCGCGCCATTCGCCGTGAGCTTGAACGCCAAGAATTGCGCCCGCCGTTTTTCGTCGATACGGTTGATAAAATGCAAGGGCAAGAGGCGGATGCGGCGATCATTAGCTACGGCGTCGCCGACCCTGAACTGGCCATGATGGAAGGGGAGTTTATCTACAGTTTGAACCGCCTCAACGTTTCGCTCACACGGGCGCGGAAAAAGGCGATCCTCTTCCTCTCGCGCCAACTCATGTCGCCGTCGCTTCACGTAATCGGCAACGAGGAATACCGTGAAGGAGTGAACTTTATGCTCGGGCTCGAGCACTACGCTTCACGGCATGGGGAAGCCCGGGCATTCATGATCGACGGCGTCAAACTGTATATGTATCGGGTCGGCTGCCGTACGCCCGACGGAGCGGCTTCTTACGACGGGTAGTGTGAAAAGTGAATCGGCGCGTTGCTTTAACGCTTGAAAGAAGAACCCGCTTAGCGTCTTTCGTCCCCGCTTCCTTTCGTAGGAGGCGGGTTTTTTGGCAGGAAACCGCCGAGCCATGGCGAAATAATGGAAATACGGTTTCTTTTTCGCGGACAAGAAGCGCCGCGCACAGAGCGGTGCAAGAGGAGAGGGGGCGTGCCATGGCAAACGTCGGCGGGAGAAGGAAACCGGCAGCGGATGCAAGGCTTGAGGCGATCAAAAAGCTCTTTCCGGAAGCGGTTGTGGATGGGGGCATCGATTGGGAGTTGCTGAAGAGAGTGTTTGGCGGTCACGAACGGCAAGAAGCATATGAGTTCACGTGGCCGGGGAAGGCGGAGGCGAGGCGGCTCGCTGAGCTGCCTGCGTCCGGAGTATTGCGGCCGGACCGGGCAGCGAGCAAACAGTGGGAGACAACGAACAATTGGTATATTGAAGGAGACAATTTAGAGGCGTTAAAGCTGCTGCGAACGTCGCATGCGGGAACCATTCAAATGATTTACATCGATCCGCCGTACAATACAGGAAAAGTGCTCACGTACAAAGACAATTGGCGCAAGGGGAAAGCCGTTGTTCCTAGCGGAATCCAGGAAGAAGCGCGTGCCCATGCCGGCTGGCTCAACATGATGTACCCGCGCCTTTGGGTGGCGAGGGAGCTGTTGGCCGAGACGGGGGCCATCTTTATCTCCATTGATGATACGGAGCAGGCGAATTTGAGAAAAATGTGCGATGAAATTTTTGGCGAGCGGAATTTTGTCGCCACGTTCATTTGGCAGCGGGCGTTTTCGCCCGTGAATATGAACAAGTTCGCCTCGCGCAACCATGATTTCATTTTATGTTATGCGAAAAACATCGATCGCCTGGCTTGGTACGGCTTGCCGCGCCATCCGGAAGCGGATGGGCGGTATGCCAACCCAGACAATGACCCGCGCGGTCCATGGACGTCAGGCGATTTGTCGGTGGGTCCGCCGATTTCGGAAAAGATTTATGAGATTGTGACGCCAAGCGGTCGGGTCGTTTCTCCGCCGAACGGGTATTGCTGGCGGGTGACGAAGGAGCGCTTCGCCGAGCTGGCGGCGGATAACCGCATTTGGTTTGGCAAAGACGGAAGCGGGGTGCCGCGCCTGAAGCGGTTTTTAAGCGAAGTGAAGCCGACGGTGACGCCGCTTACGATTTGGACGCATGACGAGGTGTCCCATTCGCAGGAGGCGAAAAAGGAGCTGAAGGAGCTGTTCGATGGGCTCGCGGTGATGGATTACCCGAAGCCGGTGAAGCTCATTCAGCGCATGGTGGCGTTGACAACGAGGGATGATGATCTCATCCTCGACTTTTTTTCCGGCTCGGCGACAACGGCCCATGCCGTCATGCAGCAAAACGCAGAAGACGGCGGCCGGCGGTCGTTTATGATGGTGCAGCTTCCCGAACGGCTTGCGGAAACGTCCGAGGCGTATCGGGTGGGGTTTCGGACGATTTGCGACATTGGCCGCGAGCGCATCCGCCGCGCGGGGGAGAAAATCGTTTATGAAACGGGGAAGACGGAGCTTGATATCGGCTTTAAAGTGTTTCGGATTGAGAGAACCAACCAGCCCGCTCGCTAGGCGAACGGGCTGTTCCTTGACTAGGTTGATGAAAGGCGCTTTGGTTGAGGTGATACCCGTGTTTTCCGAGTCTCCGATGTCCATCGTTTCGGGCGTTTTTTACAATGACGGCGCGGCCCAGCGGTGGTCGACAAAGACGTCGTACTCCGCGGCAATCGTTTCTTTGAGCTCCGCTAAAGACGGGATGCCGTCGGCGAAAGTGTAGGTGTCAAGGCAAATGAGGGAGTATTCGTCGCCGGGATCAAATACGATGGTGACGACTTCTTCCGTTCCGGCGTCCACTTGCCGGACGGTGTCGCCGTCTTCCGGCTCAACGAGTACGTTTTGGTATGTTTCACGAATCACGTAGTAGCCTTCCTGCAATTGTTCAGTGAATAGATGTTCGATGTCTGTCAGTTCGTGGACAATCATTATTTAAGTCCTCCTAACTTGTGAAATCATTCTCAATGTCAGTATATAACGTAGTCGCTGTCGATATAATAGATGCCGTGGAAAGTTCGAAAAGTTGTCATGTTTGTATGCCAAGCGTAGATAAGGTTGGGTGCAGGATTGATAAGGGGAAAATAGCAGTTTCCTGCAAAAAGAAAGAGCCCTCGTGGGAGGGCGATGTCAACGTTTAACCAGTGACACTGCTTGCCTTTTGTCATCGATAGGCTGTTTAGGTGTAAATGATTCATTATTTTGCGATTTCTGTCGGACTGTTATGTTTTGAATCGAAAAGGGTGATTTGTTCATACTCGCCTTCCTTTAATACGCTTTGGTCGTTTTTCATTAAGTAGGTGTAGACACCAATTGCAATGAACAATCCAAATGTCCACGCGTTGTCCCAAAGAAAACGAAGCGGTGGTATGAATAAACCAAGTACAGGAATAACGACTCCCACAATCAGTGCGTACACTCCGTTTTTGTTAAACCCATTTGCATAATTGTAACGGCCATTCGGTTTGTACAGTTCTTTTAAGTGCAACTGTCTTCGGCGAACGAGCCAATAGTCCGCAATAGCAATGCCGTCAATGGGTCCGAGCAAAGCGGCGTATGTGCCAAGCCAGCCGAATATATAATTTCCAAAGTTGGACATAATATACCATGGTTGCAATAAAATAGCGAATAGTCCTGTGATAATCGCGCCAATTCCAAATGTAATTCGCTTCGGATATAAATTTTCGATCGCTCGGGCAGGGGCAACCACATTGGCACCCACATTAATAGTTACAGAAGAGATGACAATAATAATAGTTCCTAATAGAATGACAAATGGGGGAAATTTAGCTAACAGCTGCACGGGATCCCAAATGGCTTGACCAAAAATCACAATGGTTGCTGAGGTTACGGCAATTCCGATAAATGAAAAAACAGTCATTGTAATAGGCAAGGATAAACTTTGGGCGACCATTTGTGATTTCTGACTCTGTGCGTATCGGCAAAAATCAGGGATGTTTAATGCCAATGTGGCCCAAAAGCCGATGACGCCAGTTAAAGAAGGGAAAAAGACTTTCAAAAATTCACCGGTTGTTTCGAACTTAGAAGGAGTCTCTAAAATCGGTCCCCATCCTCCGGCGTTCGTAAATGCCCAAATGAGCAAAATGATGGAAGAAATCCCGACAACAGGTGCAGCCACTGCGCTTAGCTTTTTGATGCCTTCTGGGCCTCTATAAGCAACGCTGATATTTAAGATCCAAAATAATGCAAATACAATGGCTGTATGTCCTGGTAAATTCACCCACGAAGAGAATGATGCCATGAGTAATGTGTCAATGGCTTCTGTTCCGATCCACGTATTGATTCCAAACCATCCGGCTGCTACAAGGGCCCGGGCTAAAGTGGGAATATGGGCGCCTTTATCTCCAAACCAAAGCCGGGCAAACACAGGATAAGGAATCCCGAATTTTGTTCCTGCATGGGAGTTTAATAAAATCGGAATAAGGACGATCACGTTCCCCAGAAAAATGGTACCAACAGCTTGCCACCAGTTCATTCCTAAAGCAATCATGCCGCTGGCCATGGTGTATGAAGGAATGCATAAACACATTCCAATCCACAATGTAGCAAAATTGATTCCTTTCCATGAATGTTCTTGCCTTGTTGTCGGACGCAAGTCATCATTCCATAAAGGACTTCCACTGACTTCTTGTGCGGCTTCCTCCGTCAAGACCACAATCCCATTGTGTTCAATTTGTGTTTTCATTCATATCCCCCTTTTTTAAAAATCCAGTGTATAAAAGCGAAATTTAAGAAAATTCTATCTATACTATGTAAATTTTTCATTATACGATTTGTCAAATAAGAAAAAGAGAAATCTATTCATTATGTAAAATGTGTAAATATTCCTCACATTTTGATGTTTTCAACCCTAGGGAGCAGCTTCGTCTAGCTGTATATTTATTTCGCTGAAATTTACATAGTGAACAATCAATGTTTTCTATTATTTAACAAAGTGTATAATGAAAAGCTGGTGATTTACTATGTAGAATATTCTTAAAGTTCAGCCTAATTGTGAAACCAGATAAAATGAAGAAGGAGTGATTGGAGCATGGCTGATCAAGTGACCATTGGTTTGATCCAAGCTTCTCATAATGTGCATGGGGACGAGCCGGTCGAGGTTCATAAGGAAAAGGCGATTGAAAAGCACGTCAAGCTTGTCAAGGAGGCAAAAGATCGGGGAGCACAAATCATCTGTTTGCAAGAGATTTTCTATGGCCCGTATTTCTGTGCCGAGCAAAATACAAAATGGTATGAGGCGGCGGAAGAAATTCCAAATGGTCCGACGACCAAAATGTTTCAGGAAATAGCAAAACAGCTGGGGGTAGTGATCGTTCTACCGATTTATGAAAGGGAAGGAATTGCTACTTACTATAATACGGCAGCTGTCATTGATGCCGATGGAACCTACTTAGGAAAGTATCGCAAACAGCATATTCCGCATGTCGGGGTAGGAAACGAGGGCTGTGGATTTTGGGAAAAATTTTATTTTAAGCCTGGAAATTTAGGCTATCCGGTATTTGATACCGCATTTGCCAAGATCGGCGTTTATATTTGTTATGACCGTCATTTCCCAGAGGGAGCGCGAATTTTAGGACTAAAAGGCGCTGAAATTGTGTTCAATCCATCCGCTACGGTAGCAGGTCTCTCCGAATATTTATGGAAACTGGAACAACCGGCTCATGCCGTTGCCAATGGCTATTACGTGGCTGCCATCAATCGGGTTGGATATGAAGCGCCGTGGAACATGGGAGAGTTTTACGGGCAGTCTTACTTGGTTGATCCTAGAGGGAACTTTGTGGCCATGGGCAGCCGTGATCAAGATGAAGTGGTGATTGGCGTCATGAATAAGAAGATGATTCGGGAAGTGCGCGATACTTGGCAATTTTACCGTGATCGTCGTCCGGAAACCTATAGTGAAATGACGGCTTTACTTCCATAGAAAGCAATGAGAAAGGGGAGGAGGGAATGACTCTATTCCCTTTCTTTAAAAATGACGCGTGGAGGGGGATGGAGATGGAGCAATCACGTTTGGAAAAGAATTTTGAAGAAGTAGAGCCTGGCTTGACAGATCGAGAAGCAATGGAAGAAGCGAATCGATGTTTGTACTGTTATGACGCTCCCTGTATTCGGGCTTGTCCGACAGGGATTGATATCCCTGCTTTTATCAAAAAAATTGCTTCTGGGAATGTAAAAGGGTCAGCGAAAACCATTATGTTGTCAAACCCGGTTGGCGCCAGTTGTGCAAGAGTGTGTCCGACAGAGGAATTATGTGAAGGGGCTTGTGTTTTAAATCATTCTACAAAACCCATTATGATTGGAAAATTGCAGCGATATGCGACCGATTGGGCGATCCGAAATAAAGAAGTGTTATTCCAAGCGGGACGAAAAAATGGAAAAACAGTGGCGGTTGTCGGCGGCGGCCCTGCTGGATTATCATCGGCCAGAGAACTAGCTCGTCTTGGATATGAAGTGACCATTTTTGAAGCGGAGAACCAAGCAGGCGGGCTAAACACGTATGGCATTGTTTCTTTCCGCCTCCCTCAAAATATCTCGTTGTGGGAAGTCAATCAAATCAAAAGCTTAGGCGTGCAAATCCGCACGAATACAAGGGTTGGTAAGGATATTGAAGTAAACGAGCTCCTAGAAAATTATGATGCTGTTGTTTTAGCTGTTGGCATGGGGAAAGTGCCAAAGTTAGGAATCCCGGGAGAAGATTTGGACGGAGTATATGATGCCATTGAGTTGATTAAAGAGACGAAAACAAAACCATTGACTGATCGGCTGGTGGGGAAAAGGGTAGTTGTGATAGGTGCGGGAAATACCGCGATTGATGCAGCTACCTGTTCAGTGCGTCTAGGAGCGGAAAATGTAAAAATTTTATATCGCCGGACCAAAGAAGAAATGACAGCTTATGAATTTGAGTATGAGTTTGCCAAACAGGATGGTGTCGAATTTCGCTGGCTAACAGCCCCCAAACGGATTATTGGCGACAGTAAGGGCAAGGTTACTCATGTTGAATGCGTTCGGATGGAATTGGGAGAACCAGACGCTGATGGCCGCCGCCGCCCTCTTCCGGTTGAGGGATCGGAATTTATTATGCCGGTTGATGTTGTCATTAAAGCCATTGGGCAAGAGCGCCATATCGAATTGATTGAAGCTTTTGGATTAGAGCATGATCATGGCGTAGTCAAGGTGAATCCTGAAACTTATCAAACGTCGAATCCGAAGGTGTTTGCTTGTGGGGATGTGATTTTTGAAAGAGGAAAAGGCGAAGCGATGGTGGTGGTGGCAGCGCAGCAAGGGAAGGAAGCAGCTTACGGGATTCATCGATATTTGACAAAGGCAGTAAGCGAAACGGCCTAAATGAGAGGAGGGAACGGCAATGGCTGATTTAAGCATTAACTTAGCGGGAATCAAGTCCCCCAATCCATTTTGGCTCGCTTCCGCCCCTCCCACCAATTCGGGGTATCAAGTGCAAAGGGCATTTGAGGCGGGTTGGGGAGGAGCGGTATGGAAAACATTAGGGGAACCTATTTTGAATGTATCGTCCCGATTTGCGGCAATCAGTTTTAACGGACAGCGAGTCATGGGCTTTAACAATATTGAATTAATCACGGATCGTCCTCTTGAGGAAAATTTAAAGGAAATTTATGAGACGAAAAAACGTTTTCCTGACCGGGCTGTCGTTGCTTCTTTGATGGTCGAGCCCAAGCGCGAAAAATGGCATGAGATTGTGAAGCGAGTAGAAGATGTGGGCGTGGATGGGTTGGAACTCAATTTTGGCTGTCCGCATGGAATGGCGGAACGGGGGATGGGATCGGCATCAGGTCAAGTGCCAGAATTGGTCGAACGACAAACATATTGGGTCAAAGAGGTGGCACGCACCCCTGTCATTGTCAAATTAACTCCTAATATTACCGATATTACGGCGACCGCTGAAGCGGCTGCCCAAGGCGGGGCAGATGCCATCAGTTTGATCAACACAATCAATAGTCTCATGGGGGTGGACTTAGATACGTGGAATACGATTCCACATGTAGCAGGAAAGGGGGCGCACGGGGGATACTGCGGTCCAGCAGTAAAACCGATTGCTTTAAATATGGTGGCCGAATGCGCGCGACACCCGCGTATCCGCATTCCGATTTCGGGAATTGGCGGGATCTCCAATTGGAGAGATGCCGTTGAGTTCATGTTAATGGGAGCGACAGGAGTTCAAGTGTGCACGGCGGTTATGCACCATGGGTTTCGGATCATCGAGGATATGATTGAAGGGTTGAATCACTATCTTGATGAAAAAGGAATTGCTTCCGTAATGGATATTGTAGGGAAATCAGTGTCAAAGTATTCTGATTGGGGAGATTTGGACCTCAATTATAAGGTTGTGGCGCGAATTCATCGTGAGCGCTGTATTCAGTGCAATAAGTGCTACATTTCTTGTGAAGATGCTTCCCATCAATGCATTGAGCGTCTCGTAGACGAAAACGGAAAAGAATATTTAAAAGTGCGCGAAGAAGATTGTGTAGGATGCAATTTATGTTCTATCGTCTGTCCGGTTGACGGGGCGATTGAGATGGTCGAAGTGCCAAGCGAACATCCCCCGATGACATGGAATGAACGGCAAGCGGCCCTTGGCCGGCTAAGCGGTTGCAGTGTGGATATCAAATCATTATAAATGAAGGAGGGTATCATGATGACAAAATTGATAAAAAATGGAACAATTGTCACCGCTACAGATATATATGAAGCCGATCTCCTCATTCAAGATGGGAAAATTGCAGTAATCGGGAGAAATTTAGATGAGAGCGGAGCGGAAGTGATTGATGCCACAGGTTGTTATGTGTTTCCAGGAGGCATTGATCCGCACACCCATTTAGATATGCCGTTTGGCGGCACTGTGACAAAAGACGACTTTGAGTCGGGGACGATTGCCGCCGCATTTGGCGGGACGACGACCATTATTGATTTTTGCTTAACGAATAAAGGTGAGCCCCTGAAAAAAGCGATTGAAACTTGGCATAACAAAGCGACGGGGAAAGCGGTGATCGATTACGGGTTCCATTTGATGATCAGTGAAATAACGGACGATGTGCTTGAAGAGCTTCCAAAAGTGATCGAAGAAGAAGGAATTACCTCCTTTAAAGTATTTATGGCGTATAAAAACGTGTTTCAAGCTGATGATGGAACCTTGTATCGGACGCTAGTCGCGGCAAAAGAACTCGGAGCGCTTGTCATGGTGCATGCCGAGAATGGAGACGTGATTGACTATTTAACGAAAAAAGCCTTGGAGGACGGGCATACTGATCCGATTTATCATGCATTAACGAGACCTCCAGAGCTAGAAGGAGAAGCGACGGGGCGCGCCTGTCAATTGACAGAACTCGCTGGTTCGCAATTGTACGTCGTTCATGTATCGTGTGCTCAAGCGGTAGAGAAAATTGCTGAAGCGCGCAATAAGGGGTTGAATGTATGGGGCGAAACTTGTCCCCAGTATCTGGTGCTCGATCAGTCCTATTTAGAAAAGCCGAATTTTGAAGGTGCTAAATATGTATGGTCACCGCCGCTTCGTGAGAAATGGCATCAAGAAGTGCTATGGAATGCCTTGAAAAACGGCCAGCTGCAAACGCTCGGATCTGACCAATGCTCATTTGATTTTAAAGGCCAAAAAGAATTAGGAAGGGGAGATTTTACCAAAATCCCAAATGGTGGTCCTATTATTGAGGATCGGGTAAGTATTCTTTTCAGTGAAGGAGTGAAAAAAGGGAGAATTACCCTCAACCAGTTTGTTGATATTGTATCAACAAGAATCGCCAAATTGTTTGGTCTATTCCCGAAGAAAGGAACCATTGCCGTCGGTGCGGATGCGGATTTAGTCATTTTTGATCCAACGGTTGAACGGGTGATTTCAGCCGAAACACACCATATGGCTGTGGATTATAATCCGTTTGAAGGGATGAAAGTAACAGGGGAACCCGTGTCGGTTTTATGTAGAGGAGAATTTGTGGTACGTGATAAACAATTTGTCGGGAAACCGGGGTACGGCCAATATGTTAAACGCGCGAAATATGGGGCGCTAATGGCCGACCAAGATGTGGTGAAAATGTCCTAACGTAAATAAATCATTGAACACCAACAAGCTGTGCCTGGCGGTAAGGATGCGGGTCACGACGAGAAGCGGGGGGTGTGTGATGACTTACCATCAGTTTCTACGTGAGCGAGAAAAGATCGATTACTTAATTGAACAAGGATACTATATGAAAAGCGTAAAAGAAAATTTAAGCGGATCGTTTGTTGAATTTGAGAAAGAAGACTCTTTGTCAGAAACAAGAGATATCCAAACACTGCATATTACAAACGCTGATGCACGCAAATATTTTTCGTCATTATTAATCCGCCAGCTCAGAAAACACCACGAATAGAGAGAAGAGCGATGCACATCGCGATAAGCGCCGGAACGAGTTCCTCTATATATCCTCAATCATTATAGAGGCAGGGCCGGCGCTTTGATTTTCATGAAACAGAGCGCGAATCGCCTAAATGAATGTCACATCTCATAACATAAAACGAGATCGATGATGTTGCTTTCTGTATAATGAAACGTAGAAGGCCATATATAGCCAAGCCGTTACATAAAAATTTGTGATAGAAGCAGGAGCGACCGTTTACGCTGCCTAATATTAAAATGGCATTGCCATGATTGCTGTAAGGGGAGTGAAACAAAGTGTATGAAGACTCCTACATTAACGGTTTCTGATATTCTAAAGCGGAAACATTTTGAACATGTTGAAGTGGCTGCAGGGCATAATGGGCTCAACCGCACTGTAAAATGGGTTCATGTTGTCGAGGTTGCGAAAATCCATCATCTGTTAAACGGAAAAGAGCTGATTTTATCTACTGGGGTAGGATGGAAGGAAAATAGGGAACTGTTTCGATCGTTTGTAGAACAGCTTATCAACTGTGACGCTTCGGGATTATGTATTGAAATCGGTATGCATACTCCTTCTGTTCCGCAAGAAGTAATCGATTTAGCGAATGCGCATCACTTTCCGATCATTCTCTTTCTCAAAGAAGTGCCTTTCGTTGAGATCACCCAAGACATCCACACTTATTTAATTAACCAACACTATGAAATCATCTCCGGACTAGAATCATATTCACAGCAATTAAACAAAAAATTACTTTCAATGGACCATTATAGTGAAATTTTAAAACTATTGCACCACTATTCGGGACATCAAGTGGTTTTTAAAATAAACGGCAGAGAGGTGGAGATATTTCCTAAATACAGCAAAACATTTAAGGAAGAACAGTTGATAGTTGACGACAACGCAGCTTCCAAGAAAAGAGTGGCCACCCAACCGATCCAATTTCTCGGGAATGAATATGCCGAGCTATCCATTGTGTCAACCGGAAAGGAAATCAGCGAATTTGATCTGCTGATTTTGGATCGTACGGCAACTGCGCTGGCACAGCATCTGCTTCGTGATTTGTATGTCGATGAAAAAAAGAGAGTAGAAGAAAATGAGTGGTTGAAAAGCTGGCTAGAGGGAGAGCATCCCATTGAAAATGTGTTTAGTTATTTGGCTGAGTATGGGGCAGAGCCAAATCCAAAAGGAGGGACAGTGCTTGTTGTCCGTTTTAAATCTTCAATGAAGCAATGCTCGAATTTAGACATGATTTATTTTAAAATGCTATGCCGGACGATTTTTGAACAACAAGGTTTTTCGACATTTCCTGTCGATTTTCACAGCAGCATCGTATTTATTATGATCAATAACAGGGAAATGAAAACATGGAAAAGTCGAATGAAAATAGGACTGAATTCTTTGCTTGAATCGGATTATATTCAAAAGAAGAAATTACCTCAATTTGTTGTCGGGGTCGGAAAATTTATCGAAAATGTTTCTCATATGGACAAAAGTTATCGGACGGCTTTAGAGACGATCAAAATTCAACATCATCTTGGCGGCAGAGCCAATAGCTGTTTTTATGAGGATTTGCATATCTATCGAATTATTTCCCTTATTCATAAATACAATGATTTGTATGAAGTTGTCATGGAATACTTAGAGCCTGTTCTTCAATACGATGAAAAATATAATGGAAACTTGTTGGAAACGTTAAAGGTATATTTGGCGTGTAACGGTTCAAAAAAAGAAACCGCACAAAGACTATTTGTCGTTAGGCAAACGCTGTATCATCGAATCCAAAAACTAGAGTCGCTTTTAGGAGAGGATTTTATGAATCCGGAAAAACGGCTCGCTATTGAGTTTATGATCAAGGCATATGAATATTTACAATCGCAAAGTATGGAAAACAAATATGTGCAGCATGATCGGTTGCGAAGATTGTAAGTAAGAAGTCTCCCCCCTGAGAAGCGAAAAGCAGAAGATGCCGTAGGCTTCTAGGGGGATTTCTTTCGTAAAAACATCCATGAGCAATTTTTTGCTCTCCACCGACATGAAAATCTCAGTCCAAGGCGCGCACATTTTCAAAATTTGGTCACATTGTGGAATAAATAGGCTAATCGCTTTTACGCTTTGTCTAGTGAAGGCAATCAAAAACTGGAGGATAATTTTGTGTAACAATACAAAATATTTAGATCATGAACAAAGATAGGAATAAGGAGGAGAATCTGATGTCCATCACCAAACCGGAAACAACGGTTCTCAAAAACTATATCGGTGGACAGTGGGTGGCATCGAGTGGCACAGAAACGCTAGAAGTCCCGAACCCGGCGACTGGGGAAGTGTTGGCGCGTGTTCCGATCTCAACCAAAGAGGATGTCGATCAAGCGGTGCAAGCAGCCAAGAAAGCGTTTGCGACGTGGAAAGATGTCCCTGTTCCCAAACGAGCGCGGATTATGTTTTCATTTCACCATTTGTTAAACCAGCATCATGAGGAATTAGCGGAGCTTGTCGTACAGGAAAATGGCAAAGCGTATAAAGAAGCGTACGGAGAAATTCAACGGGGGATTGAATGCGTGGAGTTTGCGGCCGGCGCTCCGACTTTGCTGATGGGGGAATCGCTGTCGAATATTGCGGAAGAGATTGACTCGGAAATGTTTCGTTATCCGTTGGGAGTTGTGGCAGGGATCACTCCGTTCAACTTCCCCATGATGGTGCCGCTTTGGATGTTCCCGTTGGCGATTGTGTGCGGCAATACGTTTGTATTGAAGCCATCGGAACGGACGCCCATTTTGGCCAATAAGTTAGCAGAACTGTTTACGGAGGCAGGTGCCCCTCCTGGGGTGCTCAATGTCGTTCATGGAGCGCATGAGGTGGTCAACGCCTTGATTGATCATGAGGATATTCGTGCGATTTCATTTGTCGGTTCACAGCCAGTGGCCAAGTATGTGTATGAACGGACAGCAGCGCAAGGCAAACGAGTGCAGGCGTTGTCGGGGGCGAAAAATCATCATATTGTCATGCCAGATGCGGATGTAGAGACGGCCGTACAACATGTGATCAGCTCAGCGTTTGGCAGCGCGGGCCAGCGTTGCATGGCTTGCAGTGCAGTCGTGATTGTCGGGGAAAATGAAACGTTCGTCCGTCGGTTGAAACAAAAAGCGGATGAGTTGATTATTGGGAATGGCATGGATCCGGAAGTGTTATTAACCCCGGTCATTCGGCAGTCTCATCGTGAAAAGGTGCTAGGCTACATTCAAAAGGGGATTGAAGAGGGCGCGGTATTGCTGCGCGATGGGCGAAAGGAAATGGATGATAGACCCGAAGGCAATTTTTTAGGTCCCACGATTTTTGATTATGTCACCCCGGATATGACGATCGCGAAAGAAGAGATCTTCGCACCTGTATTAAGTTTGCTGAGGGCCAATGATTTAGATGAAGCGCTCAGCTATATTCGGAAGTCTCGGTATGGGAACGGGGCGACGATTTATACAAAGGATGCGAAGGCCGTCCGGAAATTCCGTGAAGAGGCCGATGCGGGGATGTTGGGCATTAACGTCGGCGTGCCGGCGACGATGGCGTTTTTCCCGTTCTCTGGCTGGAAAGATTCGTTTTACGGCGATCTTCATGTGAATGGAAAAGATGGCGTGAATTTTTACACGCGCAAAAAGATGATTACTTCCCGGTTTGATTTTTAACCTGTGTTGGGTGAAAGGGGCAGAGAATCATGCAAACTGAACAAACCCACCAACTGTGGCTCGACAAAGATGATCGATATATCTGGCATTCGATGAAGCCATATAACCCACAAGCAACGCTGATTGCGGCCGAAGCGAAAGGCTGCTGGGTGACGGATGCAGCTGGCAATCAGTATTTGGATGCGATGGCCGGGCTCTGGTGCGTCAACGTCGGCTACGGGCGCGAGGAACTCGCCGAAGCGGCGTATGAGCAGCTGAAGACGCTGGCGTATTTCCCGTTGACGCAAAGCCACTTACCGGCAATCCAGCTTGGGGAAAGGCTTAACGAACTGTTGGGCGATGAGTATGTCATCTTCTTCTCAAACAGCGGGTCGGAAGCGAACGAAACGGCGTTTAAAATCGCCCGCCAATACCACCAGCAGCGCGGGGAGCATCATCGGTACAAAATCATTTCCCGCTACCGGGCGTACCACGGCAACTCGATGGGGGCGCTCTCAGCCACCGGGCAGGCGCAGCGGAAATACAAATACGAGCCGCTCGCCCCAGGTTTCATCCATGTGCCGCCGCCGGATGTCTACCGCGACCCCGATTCAGCTGACGATCCGCGCCAGCTGCGGGCGGTAAAGGCCATTGATGATGTCATGACGTGGGAGTTGAGCGAAACGATCGCTGCCGTCATTATGGAGCCGATCATCACCGGGGGTGGCGTGCTCATTCCTCCGGACGGGTATATGAAAGCGGTCAAAGAAGTATGTGAAAAACACGGCGCCTTGCTTATTGTCGATGAAGTCATCTGCGGCTTTGGCCGGACGGGAAAAGCGTTCGGATTTCTAAACTACGGCGTCAAGCCGGACATCATCACGATGGCGAAAGGCATTACGAGCGCGTATTTGCCGTTGGCGGCCACCGCTGTTCGCAAGGATATTTATGACGCGTTCAAAGGAACAGGCGAATACGACTATTTCCGCCATGTCAATACATTTGGCGGCCACCCGGCTGCTTGTGCGGTGGCGCTGAAAAACATCGAGATCATGGAGACGGAGCGGTTGTTTGATCGTTCGCGAGAGGCCGGGGAATGGCTGCTTGATGAGCTAAAAACGAATTTGGCCAACCACCCGTATGTCGGCGATGTGCGCGGCAAAGGGCTGCTTGTGGGCATTGAGCTTGTCGCTGATAAAGCGACGAAAGAGCCTCTTGATGTGTCGCTTGTCAATCAAGTGATCAATCGATGCAAAGAAAACGGCCTCATCATTGGCAAGAACGGAACGACGGTCGCCGGATACAACAACGTACTCACCTTATCGCCGCCGCTTTGCATCACGGATGACGAACTTTCGTTTGTGGTGCGTGTCTTGACCGGGGCGCTAGCGGCCATTCAATAAGAAGAAGGACAAACGCCAGCTTGGGTCGACAGGCTGGTGTTTTGTTTGCCTTCGTGCAGACATTCGGAAAAACATAGAAGCAGGCGGCTGTCGCTAGGGCTGAACGTTCTCCCGCCTATGCGCTTGTTCTTCGAGATGGGAGATTCTTAGACACCTGCCTCAGGGCAGGCTGCCCGATCATCGATTCCTGTGTGTTTGACGAAAGATCGATCATGAACACTGAATGGTCATTCCGAACAAGAGCCGTTTTAACCCCATTCAAATACATACGTTAATGGAATAGCTAAGTCCTTAAATTGTGCGGAATGCAGCGTGTCTTGTTGTCCGTATGTTGCATGTCGTTGATATGTACCTTCGTGCAAATAGTACACATGAATCATTTTATTAGCAGTATCAACAATCCAATATTCCGCAATTCCATAGTGTTGGTAAGTATAAAATTTTTCGTTGTAGTCTTTTAAAGCGGTTGAAGGTGACAAGACTTCAACAACCAGTGTAGGTGCCCCGTAACATCCTTTTTGGACAATCTGTTTTTTATTGCAAATCACGGCAATATCGGGTTGGACAATGTCATCAGGGGTTTCATACGTTTCATTTTTGCTAAGGAATACATCAAACGGCGCCATAAAAACATAACAATGTTTGTTTTGGAAAAAATGGCGCAAAGCAAAATACAATTCTCCGACTGCAAATTGATGTTCCGAAGATGGAGCAGGTGTCATATTATATGCTTTTCCATTTATAAGTTCCCAGCGACCTTCCCATGTTTTCCAGTCAGCGTAAGTGTAAATTTTGTTCGAGTCAGGGATATTGCCCATTGTTTCACCCTCTTTCATTTTAAGAATACGTTTGT
Organism: Geobacillus sp. LEMMY01; assembly: GCF_002042905.1. Lineage (NCBI taxonomy): Bacteria > Bacillati > Bacillota > Bacilli > Caryophanales > Anoxybacillaceae > Geobacillus > Geobacillus sp. LEMMY01. Next base: position 19,174 of record NZ_MVKA01000041.1, on the reverse strand, counting down.
TTACAGTTTAGCAAAAGAAATCAAGGAAGTGTAGGGAGGACTTTCATTAGACGTTTATTTATCACCCGCTTACGCTCACAAGCGGGAGTGAGGGTCTTCTTGGTTCAGGATGATAAAAAAGGAATCTGGCGTTTGTTTGTCGAATGACATGAGTGAAGAATGTATGGGGAAAGGGAGAGAATGATGTCCGCATTTCAAGCGTTTGTTGTCAACAAAACCGAAACAGAATTTACCGCCGGTGTGCAGACGATTTCCATGGATGATTTGCCGGAAGGCGACGTCCTTGTCCGCGTCCATTATTCGAGCGTCAATTACAAAGACGGATTGGCGTCCATTCCGGACGGCAAAATTGTGAAAACGTATCCGTTTGTGCCGGGAATTGATTTGGCCGGGGTGGTTGTTTCGTCGCAACATCCGCGTTTTCGCGAAGGGGACGAAGTGGTTGCGACCGGTTATGAAATCGGCGTGACGCATTTCGGAGGCTACAGTGAATATGCTCGCCTGCACGGCGAATGGCTCGTTCCGCTGCCGAAAGGGTTGACGTTGAAAGAAGCGATGGCGATCGGGACGGCTGGGTTTACAGCGGCGCTGTCCATTCACCGTCTTGAGGAGCATGGGTTGACGCCGGAACGCGGACCGGTGCTTGTCACGGGGGCGACGGGCGGAGTCGGGAGTCTGGCCGTGTCGATGCTCGCGAAGCGCGGCTACACGGTGGAAGCGAGCACAGGCAAAGCGGCGGAGCACGATTATTTGCGCGTTTTAGGGGCGAAAGAAGTGTTGACGCGAGAGGACGTCACGGCCGAGCACATTCGTCCGCTTGATAAGCAGCGCTGGGCAGCGGCAGTCGATCCGGTCGGCGGCCGGACGCTGGCCACGGTGTTAAGCCGCATCCGCTACGGCGGAGCCGTGGCGGTGAGCGGACTGACCGGAGGGGCGGAAGTGCCGACGACGGTCCATCCGTTTATTTTGCGCGGTGTCAGCTTGCTTGGCATCGATTCTGTCTATTGTCCAATGGATGTGCGCCTCCGCATTTGGGAGCGGCTCGCTGGCGACTTAAAGCCGGATCTTGAGCGGATTGCTCAAGAGATTTCGCTCGCTGAATTGCCGCAAGCGCTTAAGCGCATTTTGCGTGGCGAACTGCGCGGCCGGATGGTGGTGCGGTTAGGATGACGTTCGGGACGCGGTCTGCTTGAAGCAACGCCAAAAGCCCGATGCTTCCACATTCCTTCTTGTTTTGTCCTTGACACTAACACTTCCTAAAAGGCCGGTGAAAAACGATCATTTTCGTCAAATGGGTGATTTTTGTTGGGAAAGAAGAGCCAATTTTACAAGGTTTCTTAACTTGAGAAGGGATATTGTTGAGCTGATTTTTTCATTAAATCACCAGTCTTCTAAACGAAAAAGAGTGAAGGGGACGGGGGAGGCAGGCGTGCAGAAGAATAAGAGAAAGACGCAGGAAGCAGCGCCTGCGTCTTTTTTTATCCCCGCAATTGGTACCGCTCCAGCTCGGAGAAAAAGTCTTTCACAAACCGGTAAAACACTTTCACCGACGGGGCGAGCTCGTGATGGTCGGAGACGATGATGCCGACATTTCGCTTCACTTGCGGCATTTCAATCGGCACTTTGGCGGCGTAGCGAAGCAAGCTTTCCGACAGGGCGCTCTCCGGCAAGAGGGTCACGCCGATGCCGGCGGAGACAAGCCCTTTAATGGCATCGAGATCTTCGCCTTCCGATGAAATGTTGGGCGAAAATCCGGCTTGGTGGCAAGCGTCAATGACGATTTGATGCAAAATGTATCCCTTTGGAAACGTAACAAACGGGTCGTGGCGCAGTTCGTTTAACACGATCCGGTCGCGGCGAGCGAGCGGATGGCTGTTCGGCAGGAGGGCCGCAAACGGTTCAGAAAATAAAATTTCCCCTTTGATGCCGATTTCGCGTGCGGGAATCGGTCCAAGAAAGGCCAAGTCAATTTCCCGTTTTTTCACCGCTTCGATTAAATAATAGTACGACCCTTGGCGGAGATGGAACGAGACGTTTGGGTGTTCCGCTTTAAAGGCGGAGATGACCATGGGCATCATGTGGCTTGCCAGGCTTGTCGGAAACCCGATTTTAATCGTCCCGCGCTCCGGGTCTAAATATTCTTCGATTTGTTGCTTTGCATCATCGACCGCCTTCAACACCGCTTCGGCGTGCGGCAAAAAATGACGGCCGATGGGGGTGAGCTTCACGTTCCGCCCTTCCCGTTCAAAAAGCTGCACGCCAAGCTCCGCCTCTAAGTTTGCGATTTGCCGGCTGATCGCCGACTGCGCGACATGGAGGGCATCGGCGGCTTCGGAGACGTGTTCGCGCCGGGCGACTTCCACGAAATATTGCAGTTGCCGCAGCTCCATTTTTCTCCCTCCTTTTGATTGATCGCAAAATGAGATGGATTTTATCTAAATTATATATTGTTTATATTAATTTTGAAAACTACAATGAATATTACAGACAATTCGGAACGGGAGGGGAAGGCAGCATGAAACACTACGGATTGCCGGAAGCGCAAGGGTTATATCGCCCGGAATTTGAACATGATGCATGCGGGATCGGGTTTTATGCGCATTTGAAAGGAAAACCGTCGCACGACATTATCAAAAAGGCACTTCATATGCTTCGCCAGCTTGAACACCGCGGCGGACAAGGGAGCGATCCGGAAACGGGCGATGGCGCGGGCATTATGACGCAAATTCCGCATGAGTATTTTCAAGCGGTGTGCGGCGGGATGAACTTGCCGGAAAAAGGGCGCTACGGGGTCGGGATGTTCTTTTTGCCGGAAGAGGAAGCGAAACGGGCGTACTATGAATCGATGTTCAATGAGATCGTCGCTCAAGAAGGGCAACGGCTGCTCGGATGGCGGACAGTTCCGGTCGATCGTGAAAAGCTTGGCAAACTGGCGCGGCAAAGCCAGCCGTTCATCCGCCAAGTGTTTGTCGCGGCAAGTGATGACGTGGCCGATGAGTTGGCGTTTGAACGGAAACTGTACATGATTCGCAAACAATTTGAAAAGCGTGTGGAAAACAACGAGTGCTACGTAGCAAGCTTCTCGAGCCGGACGATCGTTTATAAAGGGTTGCTTACGCCGGAACAAATCGATGCGTTTTATTTGGATTTGCAAGATGAACGGTTCCGTTCGGCGTTTGCCCTCGTGCACTCGCGCTTCAGCACGAACACGTTCCCGAGCTGGGAGCGGGCCCATCCGAACCGCTATTTGATCCATAACGGCGAGATCAACACGCTGCGCGGCAATGTCAACTGGATGACGGCGCGCGAGAAGCAATTTGTGTCGGAAGCGTTCGGCGCGGATTTGGAAAAAGTCGTGCCGATTTTGGATACGAACGGCAGCGACTCGTCGATTTTGGACAATGCGTTCGAATTTTTCGTTCTCGCTGGCCGGAAGCCGGCCCATGTCGCGATGATGCTCATTCCGGAACCGTGGTTTTGGGATGAGCAGATGGATGATGCGAAAAAGGCGTTTTACGAGTACCATAGCTGTCTCATGGAGCCGTGGGACGGACCGACGGCGATTTCGTTCACCGACGGCAAGCAAATCGGCGCCATTTTGGACCGGAACGGCTTGCGTCCGGCCCGCTATTACGTCACCAAAGACGACTACATTATTTTCTCATCCGAAGTCGGCGTCATTGATGTCGACCCGAACAACATTTTATATAAGGAACGGCTGAGCCCGGGGAAAATGCTTTTGGTTGACCTCGAGCAAGGGCGCATCATCTCCGACCAGGAAATCAAGGAAGAAATGGCTCATGAAAAGCCATATCGCCAATGGATCAACGAGCAAATGATCACGCTTGGCGATCTGGAAATTCCGGAGGACGTCGAAGCGCCGAAGCAACTCGTCAAACTGCAAAAAGCGTTCGGCTACACGTTTGAAGATGTGGAAAAAACGATTTTGCCGATGGCGGCGGAAGGAAAAGATCCGACCGGCGCCATGGGCATGGACGCTCCGCTTGCCGTGCTGTCGGAGCGGCCGCAAAGTTTGTTCAACTACTTCAAGCAGCTGTTCGCCCAAGTGACAAATCCGCCGATTGATGCGATCCGCGAATATGTCGTCACCTCGACGATGACGCTGCTTGGCAAAGAAGGGAACATTTTGCATCCGGACGCCAAAGCGGCGCGGCGCATCCGCTTGGAAACTCCGCTATTGACGAACGAAGAGCTCGCAGCGTTAAAAGCCAATCCGTACCCGGAATTTGCGTGCGCGGTGCTGCCGACGCTGTTTACTGATGATTTGAAACAGGCGCTTGATGAGCTGTTTGCCAAAGCGGATGAAGCGATCGAAAACGGGGCGGCGCTTCTTGTGCTGTCCGACCGCGGCGTTGATGAAACACATGTCGCCATTCCGGTTTTGTTGGCGACAAGCGGGCTTCACCAGCATCTTGTCCGCAAAGGGACGCGCACGAACGTCAGCCTGCTTGTAGAAAGCGGTGAAGCGCGTGAAGTGCATCATTTTGCGGCGCTCATCGGCTACGGGGCGGACGCCATCAACCCGTACTTGGCGCTGGAGACGATCCGCCAAGCGTCAGAAAACGGCACGATCGCCTTGTCTTACCGTGAAGCGGTGAAAACATATATCAAGGCCGCTGTTGACGGTGTCGTCAAAGTGATGTCGAAAATGGGCATTTCGACGGTGCAAAGCTACCGCGGCGCACAAATTTTTGAGGCGGTCGGCATCGGCAACGATGTCATTGATGAATACTTTACCGGCACGGCATCGCAAATTGGCGGCATCGGGCTTGCGGAAATCGCCAAAGAAGCGAAAATGCGCCATGAGTCCGCATTTGACGCACGGTACGAAGACGATGTGCTGGATACGGGCAGCGAGCTGCAATGGCGCCGCAACGGCGAACATCACGCGTTCAACCCGAAGACGATCCATTTGCTGCAATGGGCATGCCGGAAAAACGACTACAACCTCTATAAACAATATTCGAAACTGGCCAATGAAGAACAGTTGACGTTCTTGCGCAATTTGTTCGATTTCGATTCGAGCCGACAGCCGGTGCCGATTGAGGAAGTCGAACCGATCGAGTCGATCGTCCGCCGCTTTAAAACAGGGGCCATGTCGTTCGGTTCGATCAGCCAGGAAGCCCATGAGGCGCTGGCGATCGCTATGAACCGGATCGGCGGAAAAAGCAACAGCGGCGAGGGCGGCGAAGACCCGGCCCGCTATGTGAAAGATGAAAACGGCGACTGGCGCCGCAGCGCGATCAAACAAGTGGCGTCCGGACGTTTTGGCGTAAAAAGCCATTATTTGGTCAATGCCGATGAATTGCAAATCAAAATGGCCCAAGGAGCAAAACCAGGCGAAGGCGGGCAGCTTCCGGCCAACAAAGTGTATCCGTGGGTCGGCAAAGTGCGCGGCTCCACGCCGGGGGTGGAGCTTATTTCTCCGCCGCCGCACCATGACATTTACTCGATTGAAGATTTGGCCCAACTCATTTATGATTTGAAAAACGCCAACAAAGATGCGCGCATCAGCGTGAAGCTCGTCGCCAAAGCCGGCGTTGGCACGATCGCCGCTGGCGTGGCGAAAGGGAACGCCGATGTCATTGTCATCAGCGGCTATGACGGCGGCACGGGCGCTTCGCCGAAAACGAGCATTAAGCACGCAGGCCTGCCGTGGGAGCTTGGATTGGCGGAAACGCACCAGACGCTCATGCTCAATGGGTTGCGCGACCGCGTCGTTCTAGAAACCGACGGCAAACTTATGACCGGCCGCGATGTCGTGATGGCGGCGCTGTTTGGCGCCGAAGAGTTCGGCTTTGCGACCGCCCCGCTCGTTGTTTTAGGCTGTGTCATGATGCGCGTCTGCCATTTGGATACATGCCCGGTCGGCGTGGCGACGCAAAATCCGGAACTGCGCAAAAAATTCACCGGGAAGCCAGAACATGTCGTCAACTTTATGTACTTTGTCGCTCAAGAAGTGCGGGAAATTATGGCGGAGCTCGGCTTCCGCACGATCGACGAAATGGTCGGCCGCGTCGATGTCTTGAAGGTAAGCGAGCGGGCGAAAGCGCATTGGAAAGCGAAACATCTCGACTTGTCGCGTCTTCTGTACCAAGTCGATGGACCGCGCACTTGCATCAAAGGGCAAAACCATCGTTTGGAAGAGACGCTTGATCATACAGAAATTTTGCCGGCGGTGCAGCCAGCGCTTGAGCGGCAGGAGCCGGTTGAGCTCGAGCTGATGATCCGCAACGTTCATCGCACGGTCGGGGCGATGACGGGAAGCGAAATCTCGAAACGTTATGGTGAAGACGGGCTGCCGGACGATACGATCCGCCTCCATTTCACCGGATCGGCCGGGCAAAGTTTTGCGGCGTTTGTGCCGAAAGGAATGACGCTCGAGCTCGTCGGCGACGCGAACGACTACGTCGGCAAAGGGCTTTCGGGCGGCAAAGTGATCGTCCGCCCACCGCATGAGGCGCCGTTTGCCGCAGCGGACAACGTCATTATCGGCAACGTCGCCTTCTACGGGGCGACGAGCGGCGAGGCGTACATTCGCGGCCGCGCCGGTGAACGGTTCTGTGTGCGCAACAGCGGCGTTCATGCCGTTGTTGAGGGAGTCGGCGATCACGGCTGTGAATATATGACCGGCGGCCGCGTCGTCATCCTCGGTTCGGTTGGCAAAAACTTCGCCGCTGGCATGTCCGGGGGCATCGCTTATGTTCTCGCTGACGAAGACAGCTGGCAGCAAACCGCCAACCTTGAGCTCGTCTCGTTTGAGCGGCTCGAAGACGGGGAAGAAATTCGCGACGTGCGTCGGATGATCGAAAACCATTACCGCTATACGGGAAGCCCGCGGGCGGCGTTAGTGCTCGAAGAGTGGGATGCGTATGTCCGCCGGTTTGTCAAAGTCATTCCGCGCAACTATAAACTGATGATTGAAACGATTCAAACGCTCGAGCAATCTGGGTTTTCACATGAAGAAGCCGTCATGGCGGCGTTTGAAACGGTGGCGAAACGGAAAAAAGCGGCTGCCGTCGGTGTCCATGTGTTGCAAGCGGCCGCGAAATAAGGTCTTCCTTTCGGGCGGCTGTGGCATGGCGGCGCCGCTTTGGCCCCGCGGCCGCGCGGGGCTCGCTTTTTAACTGGCCTAACAGGCGGGAAGGCCGCATCGGGGAGAAGAGAGGACGTGTACGGAAAGAAGGAGGGGAACCATCGTGGGAAAAGCAACAGGGTTTATGGAATATGCACGCGAGGAAGAAAAAAAGCGCGACCCGCTTTCCCGTCTTGATGATTGGAAAGAATATACACAGCCGTTTTCGGAAGAGGTGCTGGCCCGCCAAGGCGCCCGCTGTATGGACTGTGGCACGCCGTTTTGTCATATGGGATTGGAGCTAAACGGCCTTACCTCGGGGTGTCCGGTGCACAACTTGATCCCAGAATGGAACGATTTGGTGTACCGAGGGCGCTGGAAAGAAGCGCTTGACCGACTTTTAAAGACCAACAATTTCCCAGAATTTACCGGACGCGTCTGTCCGGCGCCGTGCGAAGGATCGTGCACGGTGGCCATTTCCGACCCAGCGGTTGCGATTAAAGGAATCGAACGGGCCATTATTGATAAAGGGTTTGCCGAGGGATGGGTGAAACCGCGCATCCCGAAGACGCGCACGGGGAAAAAGGTGGCCATCGTCGGCTCCGGCCCGGCCGGGTTGGCCTGCGCTGACCAACTCAACCAAGCCGGCCATTCGGTGACGGTGTATGAGCGGGCTGACCGCATCGGCGGCTTATTGATGTACGGCATTCCGAACATGAAGCTCGAAAAGGAGATTGTAAAACGGCGGGTGCGTCTGCTCGAAGAGGAAGGCATCACGTTTATTACGAACACCGAAGTCGGCAAAGATATTATGGCTGACGAACTTCGCGCTCAGTACGACGCCGTCGTCTTGTGCATCGGTGCGCAAAAGCAGCGCGATTTGGCCATTGAAGGCCGGGAGCTTGAGGGTGTCCATTTTGCGATGGATTATTTGACCGGCGTGACGAAAAGTTTATTGGATTCGAATTTTGCCGACGGCCAGTTTATCGATGCCAAAGGAAAACGTGTCATCGTGATCGGCGGCGGCGACACGGGGGCCGACTGCGTGGCGACCGCGCTGCGCCAAGGCTGCAAAAGCGTCGTCCAGTTCGGCAAACACCCTGCTTTGCCGGACAAGCGCCCGGACGATAACCCGTGGCCGCAATATCCGCTCGTCTTTACGCTTGACTACGCGTACGAAGAAGCAAAAGCGAAATTCGGCGCCGACCCGCGCCAATATTGCATTCAAACAAAGAAAATCGTTGGCGACGAGCACGGCCGCGTGAAAGAGCTGCATACGATTCAAATGGAAAAAATCATCGATGAAAACGGCAAAGCGATCTTTAAAGAAATTCCGGGGACGGAACAAGTATGGCCGTGCGATTTGGTGTTTATCGCCATCGGGTTTGAAGGGCCGGAGCAGCCGTTGTTGAAGCAGTTTGGCGTTGAAACGACCAACAACAAAGTGAAAGCCCCTTACGGCAAATATACAACAAACATCGAGGGCGTGTTTGCCGCTGGCGACGCCCGCCGCGGCCAAAGCTTGATCGTCTGGGCCATCCATGAAGGCCGGGGGGCGGCCCGTGAAGTCGACCGGTTCCTGATGGGAGAGACGAAATTGCCGTAATGGTTGTTTCCTCCTTAAAAAGTGGCGCTTTTTAAGGAGGATTTTTTTTGTTTTGCTGGAAAAGGAATAGAAGGAGGAGAGTGGTGCTCAACATGAATCGGCGATTATGGATCACGTCAGCCATAGGCCTTGCCCTTTTTTTGCTTGTTTGGGCGGCGATGGCCACTGGGCTGACAAAGGCCATCGATGAAGGTGGGCTGCGGTTGTTTGATTCATGGCAATGGCTTGATCCGTTCACCTTCTTTGGCAACGGGGAAACGATCGGCATGATTAGTGTGATGCTTGTCATTGGTTTATGGTTCTTCCGCCGCGATGTCTACGGAATGGTGTTGGTTGTGGTCGCTGTTGGCGGGGGATATGGCATCAATGAGTGGCTAAAACATATCATTGGACGGGCTCGACCGCCTCATGCTGAAATCGGCGGGTTCAGTTTTCCAAGCGGTCACGCGATGATTGGGACGATTTACTTGTTGCTTTTGGCGTACTTTTTGGCGCAAACGCGCACGAAGCGCGGCGAGCGGGCCGCGATTTACGGCGTTTTTGGAGCGCTTGCTCTGTTGACCGGCTTAAGCCGGTTAAGTCTGCAAGTGCATTATCCGTCTGATGTGCTTGGCGGGTTTTTGCTTGGGGGTGCCTACGTATCGGCCTGTCTTGCTCTTTATCGTACGCTGGTCCAGCAATGCGGGCGTTTATAGTCCGATATGTTGGGTCATAACAAAAAACGATTTTTGTCCCGTTTTTATTCGGTTGTGAAGCCGATTTGCGGCTTTATATTGTGCTTTGATGCTGTCGAAAGGAAGGAGAAAATCTCTTTTTCTATACTATCGCGTTGATCGAGACAATGATACAATGGGGAAAAGGAGGTGAAACGATGGGGCAAGCCGAATTCGTGCAAATGATGGCCGAAGTGCTTGACCAAAAGCTGAATCCCATCCACGTGCGGCTCGATCGGATCGAAGGAAATGTCCGAGCGCTTCAAGAAGGACAGGCGCGCTTGGAAGGCGAGGTGCAAGCGCTCAAGGAAGGGCAAGCGCGGCTGGAAGGAGAAGTGCAAGCACTCAAGGAAGGGCAGATGCGCCTCGAAGGAGAGGTGCAGGCGCTCAAAGAAGGGCAAGCACGCCTCGAAGGAGAAGTGCAGGTGCTCAAGGAAGGGCAGGCGCGGCTGGAAGGCGAGGTGCAAGCGCTCAAGGAAGGGCAGGCGCGGCTGGAAGGCGAGGTGCAAGCGCTCAAGGAAGGGCAGGCGCGGCTGGAAGGCGAGGTGCAAGCGCTCAAGGAAGGGCAGGCGCGCTTGGAAGATGAAGTGCAGTTGTTACAGGAGGGACAAGCCCGCTTGGAACAACGGCTTCACCGGGTTGAGGAGGATGTGCGCACATTAAAAGTGGATATGGACGCGGTCAAAGGCGACGTCCAAACATTGAAAGCCGATATGGACGCGGTCAAGGACGATGTCCAAACATTGAAAGAAGGACAGCAACGGCTCGAAGAAAAAGTTGACTACCTTGCTACAGAAATGCGGAGCCACTTTCGCCACATTGAAAACATGCTCCATAAGCATCAGGCCGCTCTTGATATGGCTTCGCGCGAGTTCTCTTCCAAACAGGCATCCATCGATTATTTGATGAAAAAAGTGACAGAGCATGATATGGAAATTTTCCACTTAAAAAATTATCTCCAACCATAATGTTCTTTACCGCAACAAAGAAAAAAGTCCAAAAGGCCGGTGGTAACTAGGAAAATGCGATTGAATAAGGCGTGTTTTCACTGGTCTTCTAGACAGCTTTTTCAGCATATGTTATAGAAAAGATAAAGTCACAAGGGGGAAGCGATATGGCGGCCCGTATCGTGAAAACGGGGTATGCGTTGGCGTTTTTGTGCATCATTGCCGGTATTGTTTATTTTTTTGCCGCCAACTGGCCTGAAATGGGGCGAGAGGCGAAAGTCGGGATCAGCATCGGCATGATGGTGGGGTTTTACGGGGCAAGCGCGGCGCTGGCGGGCCGCCATCGTTTTTTAGGACGCTGGATGTTGATCGGTGGGGTGTTGGCGTTTGGTATTGCGTTGGCGTTGCTTGGGCAAATTTACAATTCGCACGCTGACAGTTATTGGCTGTTTCTTGCCTGGCTTGTGCCGACTGCTGTGTTAGCGCCACTGACAAAAGAACGGTCGCTGTCGGTTATTGCGCTTGGTTTGTTGCAACTCGCGTGCTGGTTTTATTATTTTCCGTCGGCTTATCGGATTGAATGGACGGAATGGTCGTCGTTTGGTTTGCTCTTATTGTTTGCAGCGATCAACGGCGTGCTGGTTGGTGTCAGCCGTACGCCGTTAGTCGCCCATCTCGCTTATATTGCCATGCATGGCTGGCTGCTTGCTGTTGGGGTGACCGGCTTTTCATATGGGCGCGACGTCTGGTGGCCATACGTTTATGCGGCGTTGCTTGCCGGGTTGCTTTATTATTTTCTTGTCATCGCTAAGCAGCGGTCGTATGTGTTGTTGACGAGTTTGTTTTCCGGACTGTTTTTGTTGATTCAATACATTCGCCTGCTCGCTGATCATTTTGAAACGTGGCTGCTTCTTATTGGGCTTATGGCGGCTGTTGCAGTGCTATACGGTGGAATTGTGCTATTGCGGCGGACTGGGCTGTTTTCAGCGGAGACGAAAGCCGGGAGGCGGTTTTTGGCGGCGTTTCAAGCCATTGTCACGCTTGCAGCATCGGCGTTGGCAACGGCGAGCCTACTCGGTTTGTATTTGATTTGGGCGGAGTCATGGTCGCCGTATGTGCTCTTTTTCGTTTCCGTCTTTGGATTTGTCGTTCCCGCTTGGCTTGGTCGGCGTTGGAATACGGCGGTTCGTTATACGCTGCTTGCTGTCGGCTACGGGCTTGGATTGACGATGGCGTGGGAAGTGTCTCGGGCGGCGCTGTTCATCTATGCCATCGGGCTCGCTATCGGGGTCGTCCGATCATCAGACAGTGCGGTGCGCCGGTTGACAACGGTAGCGCTGACGCTATATTTGGCAGCAGGGCTTGATTCGGTTGTGGATAACGGACGGATGGTGTTGCTCGCGCTGGCTTTTGTCAACGGCGGGCTGTATGCGTATGGCCGCTGGAGTGGAACGCCGTTTCTCACTCCGCTTGTCTTGGCGTTCGGCGCGCTTGGGATTGCGACAAGCGTTGATGTGTTTGCGGCTGATGGTCTGTACATGGCTCTGAATATCACCATGATTGCCGCGCTTGCCTTCTTTCTTTTTCGCGGGCGGCGGCCGGAGCGAAAGGTCGCTTCGGTGTATTTCGTGCTTTATCTTGTGTTGAAGTATTATGAACTGGCGTGGAATTTGCTTCATAAATCGGTCAGTTTGCTCGCGGCGGGAGTCGTGTTGCTTACGTGGACGGTCTGGCTGGAGAAACGAAATGGGGCCGCGTTGTCTGAGGGGACGCGCTGGGGCCGGCGTGTTTCGCTGCTGGTGCTCGCTGTAGTTGCTGCCCAATTTTCGTTCTTAGGTTATACCGTATGGCAAAAGGAACGTCTGTTGCAATATGGCGATGTCGTGAAACTTGAGCTTGAGCCGTTGGACCCGCGCTCGCTGTTGCAAGGAGATTATATCGAGCTTCGGTACGATATTTCCACGATTCCATCGTTGAACGGCAGCGGACGGGTGCAAGTTGGATTGCGAAAAGGAGCGGACGGGGTGCATCGTTTGGCTGGAGTATATGCGGTCAATGGAGAAAAAAGGCCGGGATACACGCCGCAACCGGGAGATGTGATCATCACCGGCACGTTTCACGGCCCACAAGTGGTGTATGGCATTGAATCGTATTTCGTTCCAGAAAAGACCGGAAGGCAATGGCAAGAGCGCGCCCGCTTTGCCTATGTGCGCGTGAGCGAAAATGGCGATGCACTGCTTGAGGCGATCAGCGCAAAATGAGCCCGCCGGAGAGCGGGCTCGGCGTTAGGGGCGTTCGCTTTTTTTGATTGTTTCAATGAATCACTGGATCAACTGGACGTGCCATATGACAAGTAAACGAAAGTCATGGGGGTGGACCTTGGGCTGCGATATATCGCTGTGGCAGGCGTGGGGACAAAAATGGATGAGGACGCTAACGCCCCAAGAATCCCACGGATTTAGCCGTGTGGAGTGTCAATCCTCCGTATAACGTTCAAGCACGCGGTCGATCGCCCCACCGTACGCCTCACCGAACAAATTCAAATGCACGAGCAAGTAAAACAGTTGGTAGAGCGGTTTCCGCTCATGATACTCCGGAGAGAGCGGCATGAGCTCGCGATAGCTCTCATAAAACCGGACTGGAAAACCGCCAAACAGCTCGGTAAAAGCGATCTCAAACTCATGATGGCCGTATAAAACAGATGGATCGATCAAATATGGGACGCCTTCTGGCCCTGGGATCCAGTTGCCGCCCCATAAATCGCCATGCAAAAGTGACGGAAAACAGTCATCCGGGAGCCATTGGTCAAGACGCTCGAGCAGCCGTTCGAGACGTTTGCGCCGCTTGGCGGGCAGGAGACCTCTCTCCGCCGCTCGCATCATTTGCGGCAGGAGGCGGGCGTCGCGGTAATAGTCGAGCCAACGGCCGTACCATCCGTTTCGCTGCGGCAGCGTTCCGATATATGTATCGCGGGCAAGGCCAAACGCCGGCCCGCGGCATTGATGGAGGCGGGCAAGGCCGCGGCCGAGCTGTTCGGCTGTCTGCGCCGTTTCTGTTCCTTCGATCCATTCCAAGACGAGCCATCCCCAGCCGTCCGCTTTCCCAGAGCCAAAGACATGGGGAACGCGGATGGCATGGGTTTGTCGGATCAGCTCCAATCCCGTCTGTTCAGCGGTGAAAAAATCGGCTGGCGGGAAACGTTGCATTTTGATAAAGTACGTGTACTGGTCGCTTTGGACGCGGTAGGCGTCATTGATGTCGCCGCCCGAGACGCGGCGCCAATGGCGGATGCGGGAATGGTCGCCGATCGATTGGAGCGCCACTTGCAACATCGTTTCCTTGTTCATTGATCCACCTCCGTCAACTGCTCGTTGAGCTCATTCAGCACTTCGCCGATTTTCCGCTGATGAATGACGGCGTCGGCGAGATCGTCCAGGTCAGTCGGCTCCCAATTGATAATCACGAGCTTTGCTCCGCCCCGTTTGGCGACAAGCGGCAACTGGTTGGCAGGGGACACCTGTAGCGAAGAGCCAAGCACAACGAACAAGTCGGCGCGACGGGCCGCTTCCCACGCTTGGTCAATGGCTTTCTCCGGCAACGGCTCACCGAACAACACAACTGACGGGCGCAAAACACCGCCGCATTCGCACGTCAATACACCGTGCAAATAGGCGAAGCTGGGTTTTTGTTGTCCGCACTGCTGGCAATGGACAGTGCGCAATGAGCCGTGGAGTTCAATGACGCGTCGGCTTCCTGCTTCTTGATGAAATCCGTCGACATTTTGCGTCACAATCGTCTGCACGATCCCGCGCCGCTCCCAATCGGCCAACAAGCGGTGTCCGTCGTGCGGCTGGCACTCTTGCAACATGCGGATGCGATATTGGTAAAACTCAACGAACGATTCACGGTGATGATGCAACGCATCCACTGTAGCGAGCTCGCTTGGGTTAAAGCGCGCCCACAGCCCGGTGCGCGGCGAGCGGAAGTCGGGCAGCCCGCTTTCGGTCGACATGCCGGCGCCAGTCAGCACAACTGTCTGGTGCGAGGCCGCAAGCCATGAAGCGATTGTCATGCTTTTTTCCTCCTTATGCTGATGGATGTGCAAGAGCTCTCTTGCCTTTCGGTGAGAGAACGAGTCCAATGAAATGTTCGACAATCATTTTGCTTTTCCTTTCCGTCCATTTCCATTATGATAAAAGAGAAGGAAAAAATGGACAAGGGGGCAAGGAAAATGAGCAAAAAGGTGTTGATCATCACCGGCGATGCTGTTGAAGCGCTTGAAGTGTACTACCCGTATTATCGCTTGCTCGAAGAGGGGTATGAGGTCACGATTGCCGCGCCAAAGAAAAAGAAGCTGCACACCGTCGTCCATGATTTTGCCGACTGGGATACGTACGTGGAAAAGCAAGGCTATTTGATCGACGCTCATGCGTCGTTCGCCGAGGTCGACCCGGCGCAATACGATGGATTGGTCATCCCGGGCGGGCGCGCTCCGGAATACATTCGCCTTGATGAGAACGTGCAGCGCATCGTTCGCCATTTCTTTGAGGCGAATAAGCCGATCGCCGCAATTTGCCATGCTTCACTCATTTTTGAAACGATGCCGGATGTCTTGAAAGGACGAAGCTTGACAGCGTATATCGCCTGCAAACCGGGGGTAGAGGCGCTTGGGGCGACGTATGTGTCTGACAATACGGTGCATGTTGACGGCAACCTTGTTTCTGCCCATGCGTGGCCGGATTTGCCGGCGTTTATGCGCGAGTTTCTCCGATTGCTTCAATAGCGGAAAATCGGTCTCCCCCTTTGCAATGGCATGGGGAGGCCGTTTTTTGAGGCGAAGGAGCCTTGGCCGGCGGCCAGCGCTGTTTCTTTTGGTGGCCGAAGGCTCCCCTGTCATGGTGTGTAACCGTTTTTACCATTACGCCAGCCGGCACGGAAGAAAAACAGAGACAAGCGGCCCGATCGTGTGCGGCGGCAATCTCCCTCATCCGGCGATATTCGCTTGTTCCGGCTTTGCTTTCGGTGCTTTCGTCGCCAAATAGACGCCAAATAAGACGACCGCGCCGCCGGCAAGCTGCGGGACGGACAGGGCGCCGCCGAGCAAAAACGTAATGGCGGCGGTAAAGACGGCAATCAAGTTCAAATACACGCCGGCATGGCTCGGACCGACTTTTTGCACTGACACGTTCCAAAACAAAAAGGAAAGAACAGACGGAAACAGGCCAATATAAGCGACCCCGGCGAGCCCGGCCGCGCTTATGTGCCCAGCCGGAAACGGATAAAAAAACGCGAACGGCCATAACATCAGCAAACTGAAAAAGACGGAGCACGTTGTCGCTGTAATCGGCGGAACGGGCAGCTTTTTGCCGATGATCGAATAAAGCGCCCAGACGACGCCGGCCGCGAGCATCATCAAATCGCCGCGGTTATAATCTGTTTGGAAGACGTGCGTCACGTGTCCGTCTGTTAAAATAAAGAGCACGCCGGCGAGCGACAACAAAAAGCCGGCGATATTTGTTTTCGACAGCCGCTCGCGCAGCAATACATATGACAACACGACGATGATAGCCGGATTGAGCGAGTTGACGATCGCCGCATTCATCGATGACGTATAGGCGAGCGCGCTGTACAAAAGCAAGTTGTAGCCAATGATGCCAAGCACCCCGGCCGCAGCGAGCGGAAGCCAATATTGTTTCATGACATCCCGATAGCGCGGCCGCTCGAGCCAGTACGATACGGGAACCAACACGATGAAGGCGGCGCACCAACGAATTAACGTCAGCCAAAATGGGCCTGTTTCCGTGATCACCGACTTGCCGATGACGTAATTTCCAGCCCAAAACAAGTTTGCCAGCACTAGAAACAGTTTTTCTTTCATTTTTTTTCGCTCCTGTCTTGTTTTCCTTTCTTTTACTTTTACTTCATCGTCGTCCTGATTTCCTTCTTAACATTTGCTGGGCACCGGTCGGTTTGTTTTCCTAACATCAATGCATCATCCTTGCCTTTTTGGCAATGCTGAGAAACGAATGGCAGCTTGTATGGGGGAAGCGATAGGGATGACACGGACGGATCAAGGCGTATACCGATGATGTTGGCTCGTTTTGCTTTTTGGCGGAAAAACCGTTGCAAGAATATGCACCCACAAGGAAGAGGCTTGCACAATAAGGGTTGTCTTTTTCCTACTCATAGGATAACATTTGTACCGTAGGATGATTTACTTATGAAAATAGAGAAAAGGAAGGACGATCATTATGGCATTACCAGGCGGGGCAGCGATGAACATTACGATTCGTCTCCAGTTCGAAAAAGATATCGTCTCATTCGGCGATATCGCCGCCGCGATTGGCAAAGCGGGCGGGGACATTGTCGGGATTGACGTCATTTCATCAAGCAAAGTCCATACGGTGCGCGACATCACCGTCAGCGCGCTCGACACGAAGCAGTGCGATTTGATCATTGAGGCGCTGAAAAAAATTCAAGGCGTCAAAATCATCAACGTTTCCGACCGCACGTTTTTGATGCACATCGGGGGGAAAATTGAAACAAATTCAAAAATCCCAGTGAAAACGCGTGATGACTTGTCGCGGGTGTACACGCCGGGCGTGGCGCGCGTCTGCACGGCCATCGCTGAGGATCCGCGCAAGGCGTATTCGCTGACGATTAAACGGAATACGGTAGCCGTCGTCTCGGATGGCACGGCGGTGCTCGGGCTTGGCGACATCGGCCCGTATGCGGCGATGCCGGTCATGGAAGGGAAAGCGATGCTGTTTAAGGAATTTGCCGGAGTGGACGCGTTTCCGATTTGCTTGAATACGAAAGATACGGAAGAGATCATCCAAATAGTGAAAGCGATCGCCCCAGCGTTTGGCGGCATTAACCTCGAAGACATTTCCGCTCCTCGTTGCTTTGAGATTGAAAAGCGGTTGAAGGAAGAGCTCGACATCCCGGTGTTCCATGACGACCAACACGGCACGGCGGTCGTGCTCTTGGCCGGGTTGCTTAATGCGTTGAAAATCGTCGACAAAAAGCTCGAGGACATTAAAGTGGTTCTCACCGGCATTGGCGCCGCTGGCATCGCCTGCACGAAAATTTTGCTTGTGGCCGGCGTACGCAACATTATCGGGGTCGACCGTCATGGCGCCATCCATCGCGATGAAACGTATGAAAATCCGTATTGGCAAGAATATGCGCAAATCACGAACCCGGATAATCTGAAAGGAAGCTTGTCCGATGTCATCGCCGGCGCAGATGTGTTTATTGGCGTCTCAGCTCCCGGCATTTTAAAAGTGGAAGATGTGAAAAAAATGGCGCGCGACCCGATCGTGTTTGCGATGGCCAACCCGATTCCGGAAATTGATCCGGAGCTGGCCGAACCGTACGTGCGCGTTATGGCGACCGGACGTTCTGATTATCCGAACCAAATTAACAACGTCCTTTGCTTCCCGGGCATTTTCCGCGGGGCGCTCGACTGCCGGGCGAGAGAAATTAACGAGGAAATGAAGCTCGCTGCCGCGAAGGCGATTGCCTCTGTCGTGACGGAGGATGAATTGAACGAAACATACATCATCCCGAGCGTCTTCAACAGCAAAGTCGTTGAACGCGTCAGACAAGCGGTCATCGAAGCCGCTTACCGCACTGGGGTGGCGCGGAAAGATCATATTCCTTTAGGTGGGTATACAGGGGAGCAAAAATAAAATAGGTGTGTAGTTAACTCCCTTTTTTATTGCACAATATAAGTAAATTCCTCCATTGTGAATATGAACGTATATGTTTTTTCACAGAAAAGTTCCATGAGCAAATTTTGCTCTTCACCTAGGTATGAAAATGACCCATCAAGGCAAGGTGCATTTTTGCGCAAAGTTATATTTTTGGGCCTTTTCTCGATATTTCTTCGAGAAAAGGCCGTTTCATTTTTTTCTTGACTGTAGATGAGCAAATTCACTAACACAAATTTACAACCAAACAAAAAAGAAGACATGAACCCGATTCCTTGGTTCGAATAGATGTGCCCACAACTATCACAAGGAGGTTCATGTCTCATGAATCGATGAGCACATCATCAAGGAATTCACAAGTTTTTCACGATGTTAGGGTTGGCGCTTTATTTCTCGAAACCTGTGATGAAGCATCTCGTTCATCTCGTGGATGCGATGGTGACGAAAGGTTTTTCGGGAACGTTGACCGATCTTCATCATGGAAGCTTTCATCCGAACCATCGCACGACACTCAGCCATTTTTTTTTACGAAAAGCCCGTGGGAGGAAGAGACGTTGCTTCGCAAACTCCAGCAGTGGATCCTTCGTCGTGTCGAACGTAGCTCGAAACGGGAGAATTCACCCATTTTTGTTTCGATCGATGATACGATTTGCCAAAAAACCAAGCCCTCGTCACGGGCAACACGCACTATTCAAGGGTGCGATTGGCATTATTCTCACGCGAATAAAAACTGGCACCGTTCGAAACCAAATAAGCCCGAAAAAGAAAACGGCGCTTCCGAGCGAAAAGCGAAACGAACTTCCAAACCGGATTCACTTTCATTTCTCCGAAAAAGTTCCATGAGCAATTTTTGCTCTCCACCCGGGCATGAAAATCCCCCTTTTCTTCCCATAATGAAGAATAGGCGCAAACAGTTCAACAGGACGTTATGCTTAATGGTGGCTTAGACCCTGTACGGAAAAGTGTTTGAATCCACTGGGTGCACCACCCATTGTCCGCCCTTTCCTGTGATAGAGGAAAGGTGACGACGAACGGAAAACTGCCGCATTTCTCCCGTGGATTCGCTGGTTGCGCACTCGATCATCGAAAAGGAGGAT
>NZ_MVKA01000022.1:0-95028 GCF_002042905.1 Geobacillus sp. LEMMY01 | reverse complement strand
TCGATCTGAAGTTTCGGTACGGTTTTTGGACGGGTTCGTCCAAGTCCTTACGATTCAGGGATTTTCCCACGATCACACCCATGAGATACACAATGATTTGATATTGGGTCTTGATGATTTGAAGCAAATAGGCTAATAATTGAGGTAACAAAGCTTGTCACTCCTTTGTTTTGGCTGTTGAGTGTGTGGTTACCTCAATGATGGCCGAAAACAACGGGGGTGGCAAGCTTTTTTTCTTCCAACCGTTGAAACTCAAGAGAAAACCGTGAGTGTGGAGGATAAACTTTTGACAATACCCCGGTGCCCTGGGGAGGTGAAACATGATTGGGAAATTTTATGCGCGATCGCTCACAAGCTTGGCAAGGGCCGCTACTTTTCCTTTACGTCAGCCGAAGAGATTTTCAACGAACTGCGGCTGGCGAGCCGCGGCGGCAAAGCGGACTATTATGGTGTGACGTATGAGCGGCTGCGCCGCGAACGTGTCTACTGGCCTTGCCCCGATCCGCATCATCCTGGGACTCCTCGACTGTTTACGGAACGGTTTGCTCATCCGGACGGCAAGGCGCGGTTTGCGGTTTTGCCGTTTTGGATGGACAAAGAGGAGACGGATGAACGTTATCCGCTTTATTTAACGACGGGGCGGGTGCTTGCCCATTATTTAAGTGGAACGCAGACGCGGCGCAGTCCAGCACTGGCGGCGCGGCAGCCGGAGGCGACCGTCGAGATCCACCCGAGGACGGCCAAACGATACGGGATCGGCCCAGGGATGCTTGTGCGCATTGAAACGCGGCGCGGTGCGGCGGTCGTCCGCAGCCGTTACAATGATCAAATTCGCGAGGATACCATTTTTGTCCCATTCCACTGGAGCGGCCTGCAGCAAATCAACAACGTTACGTCCGATGAGCTGGATCCGCATTGCCGGATGCCGGCGTTTAAGCGGTGCGCAGCTCGGGTGCGGCCGGTTGTCGATTTAGGGAGAAATTAACCACCAATAGATTCCGCGGGGAAGGTGCACAGATGCAAAAAAAACTTCCCGGTATATACGGTGGGAAGTAGGTGGAGAAATCGCTTTCATTTCCATTCTATCATATAATGAACTTCCACGCCAAGGGGGAGTCGGGAGAAGATGGCGAAGAAATCGTTTTGGCGGGTAGGGCATGCGCCGACGCTATTGTCGTCGTTTTTGTACTTTGATATTAGCTTTATGATTTGGAACTTGCTTGGCGCGCTTGGTGTATTTGTCGCTGAGTCGTTTGCGCTCACGCCGGCGGAAAAAGGGATGATGGTCGCCATTCCCGTGTTGGGCGGGGCGCTGCTTCGCATTCCGATGGGGCTGCTCGCCGACCGCTGGGGCGGGAAGCGGGCCGGATTGTTCGGCATGGCGGTGACGGCTGTACCGCTTGTGTGGGGCTGGCGGTTTGCTGATCAGATGACGGATGTGTATGCGCTCGGATTTTTATTAGGGGTGGGCGGAGCCAGCTTTGCCGTTGCGTTGCCGCTCGCGAGCCGCTGGTATCCGAAAGAATATCAAGGGCTGGCCATGGGGATCGCTGGGGCCGGAAACAGCGGGACGGTGCTGGCGACGTTGTTTGGGCCGCGGCTGGCGGAAGCGTACGGATGGAACACGGTGTTTGGACTGGCGCTCGTACCGCTTGCTGTTGTCTTTGCTTTGTTTGCCTTGTTGGCGCGCGACTGCCCGACGGCGGTAAAACCAGTATCCATGCGCGAATACGGAACCGTGCTTCGCCGAAAAGAAGCGTGGTTGTTTTGTTTCTTCTACAGCTTGTCATTCGGCGGATTTGTCGGGCTGACGGGTTACTTGGGCATTTTCTTCTTTGATGAATACGGCGTCAGCAAAGTCACGGCCGGCGATTTCGTCACCGCCGTCGTGTTCGCTGGCAGTTTTATCCGCCCGATTGGCGGTTATATCGCCGACCGGATCGGCGGAATGCGGCTTCTTTCCTTGTTGTTTGCCGCTGGGACTTTGTTGCTGGCTTGCATCGGCACATTACCGTCTCTTTTCGTCATGTTCGGATTGATGGTCGCTCTCTTCCTTTGCTTTGGCGCAGCGAACGGCGCGTTGTTCCAAGTTGTTCCAACATGGTTTCCGAAAGAGGTCGGCTTGTTAACGGGCATCATCGGGGCGGCCGGCGGGCTGGGAGGGTTTTTGTTGCCGAACGTGCTCGGGGGGGGGTGAAGCAGTGGACCGGCTCTTCGGCATATGGATTTTGGCTGTTTGCCATTGTTCTGGGGGGTGCTATGTTGACGGCGCGCCGCTTACAAGCGCGGGCGGCAGAGGCTGTTCCTCTTGGAAAAGGTGCGGTTGAGCGCTCTGGATAATGGGAATAGGAGCGGTTGCTAGAGAAGAGGATTCAGAGAGATAATTGGAAACTTGGTTGAACAGGATCATTTCCGAAACAAAGATGTCTTCTGAAATCCGTCTTTGTCTGAACGAAAACACGGCAATAAAGAAACAGTGAGGTGTCCGAAGTCTAGGGACACCTTTTTCATGTTTATGCGCACGAAAACAAGTTGAAAAAATCGTTTGTTCGGTCAAAAAAAGATCAAAACAAATGGTACGGAAGTGACTGCTCATGTGACGCTCGGAAAAGATGAAGCAGATGGCGGGTTTCAGCTGGCGGTTGCTCTTCAAGTGCGTGTGCTAGATGTTGACCGCACAACGGCTGAGGAGCTGGTGCATGCTGCCCATCAAATATGCCCGTATTCGAAAGCGGTCCGCGGCAATATTGAAGTAACGCTTTCCGTCAAAGAATAACGAGCATCAGTGAAGGTGTCCCCTAACGATGTGGTGTTGGGGCACCTTCCGTTTGAGGGCACTCGTTCGTTTGCCAGCGGCTTAATCAGCAGAATCGTTTCTCCTATGACATCATCCGTTATCTGTTGGCGTAAGCGTGCAGATGAAGGAGTGGGCGCTTCGTTGCAAACAGTAAACGATCTTTTGGGCGGGTGGCGGAGGAGTCGGACAATTGTCTTCTCTGTTGCTTGGTGAGGGCAGCGGACTCAAAGTCGGTTTTGGAAAAAGCGGAGCAGCTCCTCAGCCCGGTTTCCGACAAGTTGGATCAGCTGTTCAAACATGGCATCGCGCTGCAGATCGAGCTCAATGATGCGTTTCGCCAGCTCGAGCGCTTTTTCGTTCATGCGGCTGACCTCCTTTCATGGCCCAGATTGGTCTGAATCGTTCGTATTCGCGGCGCAATTCCGCTATCGTCCAGTGTTCCAGCTGTGCTGGATCATCGGTCAAACCCACTCGCAGCAGTTGGTTAATATAAAACTGTTTTTGTTGCTTCACTGCCTGTTGCATCCATTTCCCCATGTCGCTCCCTCCCTGTTTTTACCTTTACGATACCACCTTTTTCTTTAGTGTACAGCGAATGTGTTAAGCTCATTTACAGGAAATTTAAAAAAATATGTTAATTTTATTTACAAAAGTTAACGAGATACCATGATTTTTTGTATAATTACGTTAGAAAATGTAACATATAGAGGTGAGGAAAATGACCGCTCATCCACAAGAGGATCATTACAAATATAAAAAAGTCATTTCGATCGGTGTCGTCAGCGAACTGACCGGGCTGTCGCAGCGACAAATTCGTTATTACGAGGAACGGAAGCTGGTGTTCCCTGACCGTTCCAAAGGAATTCGCAAATATTCGTTCGCCGATGTGGAGCAGTTGATGAAAATCGCCAATCAACGCGAGGAAGGTGTATCGACTTGGGAAATCCGTCAAGAGATGACGAAAGAGCTGCGCGAGCGGATGTTAAAAGGGCAAATGAACGCGCATTTTCGGATGCGTTCCTAGGGGTGCGGACAGATTCGAATTTTGGACGCATCCCCTGCTTGGAAGCAGAGCATGCGGAAAACCGCCTGGCCGTGTGCCAACAGGATGTAAACACAGCGGCGTTTGTCCAATAATAAGAGCATAGTTGCTTGGCGCGCACAGAGATTCGTGCGCGCTTTTTTTGTTGCAGGATCAAAAGGTTGGTTTAAAAATATTAATCTTTTTTATTAAATGACTAGACAAATAAAATTAAATGTATATAATTTAAATTGAAAACGATATCATTTGTTTTACTCAATGCAAAGAGGAGGAATGAACCATGAAACGGATTTTATTGGCGTGCAGTTCTGGAATGTCGACAAGCTTGCTAGTGACGAAAATGCAGGAGTATGCCAAATCCGTCGGTGAGGAGGCAGAGATTTGGGCGGTCGGCCAAGATCAGGCGAAAAAAGAGATGGCCAAAGCCGATGTCGTCCTTATTGGTCCACAAATGAGCTTTTTGAAAGGGGAATTGCAAAAAGAAGCGCAAAAATACGGCATTCCAGTCGATGTCATTGACATGGTGGCTTATGGGATGGCGGATGGCAAAAAAGTGTATGAGCAGGCATTAAAATTGATGGGGGACAAGTAAGATGGAAAAAATCGATGTCAATCAACTCACCAATGAACAAGTCGCTTTCCAGTTGATTTTGCATAGCGGCAATGCCCGCAGCAAAATCGTCCAAGCCATCCGTGAATACCGGACCGGACAGGTCGGAGAAGCGGAGCGGCTGATTCAAGAAGCAGAGCAAGACTTAAGCATCGCCCATGATGTCCATTTCCAACTTATTCAAAAAGAGGCCAGCGGCGAGCAAACAAATATTACGTTGCTTCTCATGCATGCCGAAGATCACGTCATGTCGACGCTGGCGATGAAAGAAGTTGTCAAAGAAATGCTCGCACTGTTGAAGGAACGAAACGTATAAAAGGAGGATGGCAGCATGAACCAAGCATTATTCGAAAAATTAAGCAAAGTGCTCGTTCCGATTGCTGGAAAACTGAACAATAGCCGTTATTTGCAAGTGTTGCGCGATGCATTTATGTTGGCGTTTCCGTTGACGATTTTCGGTTCAATCGCGGTCGTCATCGCCAACTTGCCGTTTTTGGACAAGGTGATGAGTGAAAACAGCCTCAATACACTCAAGGAGATGCTCGGCGTTGCTCCAAATGCAACGATGGGCGTGATGACGATTTTCGTTGTATTCGGCATTGGCTACTATTTATCGAAAAGTTATGAAGTCGAAGGGGTTTTTGGCGGTGCGATCGCGTTAGCTTCTTTTCTCTTGTTGACGCCATTCGTTTTGCAGGTTGAGGGGAAAGAGGCTGTGCAAGGAGTCATCCCGCTCGACCGCCTAGGAGCAAAAGGGATGTTTCTTGGCATGATTACCGCATTTACTGCTGGTGAAATTTACCGGAAGGTTGTGCAAAAAAATATTACAATCAAAATGCCGGCCGGGGTGCCGCCGGCGGTTGCGAAGTCGTTTGCGGCGTTGATTCCGGCGGTGGTCACCCTGACCTTCTTCCTCGTCGTCAATATCATTGTAACACAAATTTTTAAGACAAACATGCATGATGTCATTTACAATGCAGTGCAAGCACCGCTTGTCGGGCTGGGAAGCGGCATTATTCCAACGCTGATCGCGATTTTTGTCACGCAAATTTTGTGGTTTTTCGGGCTGCACGGGCAAATCATCATTAACTCGGTGATGGATCCGATTTGGAACACACTGTCGCTCGAAAACTTAAATGCGTATACAAAAACGGGGGAAGTTCCGCATGTCGTCAGCAAACAGTTTATTGAAATTTACACGGTCGGCATGGGCGGAACGGGAATGACGCTCGCTGTCATTTTCGCCATCTTGCTCTTTATGAAGAGCAAGCAAATGAAGCAGGTGGCTAAGCTCGGGCTCGGACCCGGAATCTTTAACGTCAATGAACCGATTATTTTCGGTTTGCCGGTCGTGATGAATCCGCTCGTCATCGTCCCGTGGATTTTGGCGCCGATGGTCGTCACGTTGGTGACCTATTTGGCAATGTCCTCAGGCCTTGTACCGCCGCCTAACGGCGTAGCGGTGCCATGGACGGTGCCGATTTTCATCAACGGCATTATGGCGACGAACTCGCTGGCCGGCGGATTGCTGCAAGTGGTCAATTTCCTGATTGTGCTTGTCATTTGGTTTCCATTCTTAAAGTTCATTGACCGGATGAACTTGCAAAAAGAGCGGGAAGAGGGGCAAGACGCTGCGAAAAGTGCATCATAACGATACAGCAAATGAGGTGAATCGCGATGGAACAACGATCAAAGCAACCAATCACGTATCGCTTTCCTGCCGGATTTTGGTGGGGAAGTGCGACATCCGCGACGCAAATCGAAGGAGCGGCAAACGAAGGGGGGAAAGGGAAGAACATTTGGGATCATTGGTATGAACAAGAGCCTCACCGCTTTTTTCAAGGCGTCGGCCCGGAGGTGGCATCTGATTTTTATCATCGCTACAAAGAGGACATTGCGTTAATGAAGGAGATCGGCCATAATTCATTCCGGTTTTCAATTTCATGGTCGCGTTTGATTCCAGATGGGGTTGGTGAGGTCAACCCGGAGGCGGTGCGGTTTTACAATGCGGTCATCGATGAATTGCTGGCGAACGGGATTGAACCGTTTGTGAATTTATACCATTTTGATATGCCGCTGGCGATGCAAACCATTGGAGGATGGGAAAATCGTGAAGTGGTCGATGCTTATGCCCGCTATGCCAGCCTTTGTTTTCAACTGTTTGGCGATCGGGTGAAAACATGGTTTACGCACAATGAGCCGATTGTTCCTGTAGAAGGCGGGTATTTGTACGATTTCCACTATCCGAATGTGGTTGACTTCCGCCGTGCCGTGCAGGTGGCTTACCATACGATGATTGCCCATGCCAAAGCGGTTGCCGCCTTCCGCAGGGCGGCGATACCGGATGGAAAGATCGGCATCATTTTGAATTTAACGCCGTCTTATCCGCGCAGCCAACATCCGGCTGATGTGAAAGCGGCGCATATCGCTGATTTGTTGTTTAACCGCAGTTTCTTGGATCCTGCGGTAAAAGGAGAATACCCGCAAGATTTAATCGAGCTGTTGGATGAATACGGCTTTTTGCCCGTGACGAAAGCTAACGATCGCGAACTTATCAAAGAAAATACGATCGATTTGCTTGGC
Organism: Geobacillus sp. LEMMY01; assembly: GCF_002042905.1. Taxonomy (NCBI): domain Bacteria; kingdom Bacillati; phylum Bacillota; class Bacilli; order Caryophanales; family Anoxybacillaceae; genus Geobacillus; species Geobacillus sp. LEMMY01. The sequence goes on along the minus strand of NZ_MVKA01000022.1, from coordinate 87,996 downwards.
ATCAACTACTATCAACCGCGCCGCGTCAAGGCGAAAGAAAATATGCCAAATCCGGACGCCCCGTTTTTGCCTGAACGGTTTTTCGATTACTATGCCATGCCGGGGCGGAAAATGAACCCGTATCGTGGTTGGGAAATTTATGAAAAAGGCATTTATGATATTTTAATCAATATCAAGGAAAACTATGGAAACATTGAGTGCTTTATTTCCGAAAACGGCATGGGCGTTGAAGGAGAAGAACGGTTCCGTGATGAAAGCGGCATGATTCATGACGACTACCGGATTGAATTCATTCGCGAGCATTTAAAATGGGTGCATCGCGCGATTGAAGAAGGAGTCAATGTGAAAGGCTACCATCTTTGGACGTTTATGGACAATTGGTCGTGGACCAATGCCTATAAAAATCGGTATGGGCTCGTGGCAGTCGACTTGGAGAACGGTTTGAAACGAACGATTAAAAAAAGCGGTTATTGGTTTAAATCGTTGGCAGAAAACAACGGATTTTAAACGGAAAGCAAGGCGTCCCGGGCAGCGGGGCGCTTTTTGTCGGTTGGGAGAACGGAGCGGCAAAGCAAAAGCGGTGAAGGAGAAAGCCGCATTGGCTATTGTGCAAACAGATGATTGTTCGTACAATGAAAATAGGACAATGACGAGGGATGAAAACGATGCCAAAATATGAGCAAATTTCTAACGAAATACGCAGACGAATTAAAGAGGGAGTGTATTCCCTAGACGAGCCGATTCCTGATGAAATCTCGCTCGCTGAGGAGTTTGGCTGCAGCCGGATGACCGTGAAACGGGCGCTTGATCTGCTTGTGTCCGAAGGGCTGTTGTATCGAAAGCGCGGCCATGGCACGTTTATTGTGAAATCCGCGATGCTTGACGGACTCGTTAACGTCGTCAGCAACGAGACACTCGGTTTGACAGGTGTACTGAAAGGACGCGAGGTAACAAGCAAAATCATTGCGTTCGAAGTGTTGTTTCCGTCCGATGAAGTGGCGGCCCATTTATGCATCGACACGAACACGCCGGTGTACCACTTAATCCGCCTGCGCAATGTGGATGGCGAACCGTACGTCATTGAGCGGACGTATATGCCCGTTCATTTGATCCCGGGGCTCAATGAAACGGTGCTTCATGGCTCGATTTATCGTTACATCACTCACGAACTCGGCTTAACGATTGCAGGGTCGCACCGAAAGATCCGCGCAGATAAACCGAATGAGCTCGATCAGCAGTACTTGCAGTGCGCACCCGACGATCCGGTATTGGAATTGGAACAGGTTGGTTTTTTGAACAATGGAGAGCCCTTTGAATACTCCTTTTCCCGTCATCGGTACGACAAATTTGTCTTCGTCACCGTCAGCACCCGCCGCTAAACGGCGCCTGCCTTTGCGCTCACATGAGGCAGGCGCGTTTTGTTTGCTGTTCAGGGCTGTTCTTTCCGTCTTTCTTCTAGAGAGTTGGTGGTTTATTGAACGCTCTCCCACCTACGCTAACGCTTAGAGGTGGGAGATTCTTGGGAACACCCGCCCCACGGCAGGCTATGAACCAAGCCATCCCCGTGCGTCCCACGGTTCGACTGCCCTACAACGACAGCAAACGAAGCCCTTCCTGCAAAAACCCGATCGTTTGGTTGATCAGCTCCGCTTGTGTTCGGGTGGGATACAGCCTGGGGCAGGGGGCGAAATGGAACTGGACCTCAGTATGCGCGTCTCCCGACTGGTCATGTAGCGATTTTTTCTCCTTTTTTCTCCATTTATAATGGCGCTCGATCGATTCCATAATGTAAATGGATAGAACGAGCAGGGGAAGGATGCCGCCAATGAGAAGCAAAGCGACGCAGTGGCTGTTGTCTGTATGGGGACTGATGGATCCGCTCTATTATGCATGTTCCCGCCTCGAATATGCTGGTGGGAAAGAGAACGGCTGCCGTTCCATTTTCCGCGTCCGTTTGCTTCGATACAAGGGTGAAACCATTCACCTTTCGGACGGAACGACGATCGCGGCCAATGACTGGCTGTTGAAAATTCACCTTCATAATGTTCGTCTGCTTCGCGAACTGATGCAGTATCGGAGCGATATTCAAAAAGGACGTTATATTTTCGAACAAGTGAAAGCCAGTTTGCCGTATGTCGCCCATCATCTTTACCATCACGAACAGTCCTCCCGCATAAAAGGGATCATCGGTGTGACGATGTTAAACAAAGGTTGTGAGAGACTCGGATTTGATGTCATTGACATAGCGAATTCATTTTACCGTTGGTTTAAAATGGCATCACATTGGCCGATGATGACAGTGGCCCAACACCGTCTAGTGCCGCTTGTCCGCCCGCCGAAGTATTTGTTGATGTCAAAGGAAAAATTGTTTTCGTTGTACGGCTGCCATCTCATCCACTAACTCCCTCTTTCTTCTCTCCTCCGTTTCACTATAATGGGTATCGAGGGAGGAGAGAAGACGATGACATTCTTTTTTGTTTTTCTTGCAATCTTGTTATTGCTTGCTTTGGCCATTCGCAAAGCCCACCGCAACACGTATGAAGCGGTTTTGCATAAAGTCCAAGTTGGCCGTTCAGAGGATGGAGACGGAGCCCTTCGGATTTTGCAGCTGTCTGATTTGCATCTCGAAAAACTGTCGATCACCCCGGACGATTTATACGAAAAGCTGAAAGAGGAAGCGATCGATTTGATCGCGTTGACGGGCGACTTTTTGGACCGTGAGGAAAGCATCGCCAAGCTCGGTCCGTATTTGGCCGCGCTGAATGCATTGAAACCGACGTACGGCATGTATGCGGTGTTTGGCAACCACGATTACGTGCTTCAAGGCGAGCCGTTCGAGCGCTTGAAAGCGACGCTTGAGGCGCACGGCTGCATCGTCTTGCAAAACGAGGCGAAAACGATCACCGTCAACGGTCAAACCGTCAATATCATCGGCATCGATGACTTTTACACGGGGCGCAGTGACATCGAAAAGGCGTACGCGGGCGTGAAAGACGGCATCAACCTCGTGTTGACGCACGATCCGGACATCGTGCCGCATATGAAAGACTATCATTTTGACTACTTGTTGTCTGGCCATTTCCACGGCGGGCAAATTCATTGGCCAAAGCCGTATCATTTGGCGAAAATGAGCAAAACGCTCACCGAGCGGAACATGATCAAAGGCTATCATGAATGGGAGGGAAAACCGTTTTATATCAACGAAGGGCTTGGGCAAACCGGGGTGAACATTCGGATCGGCTCAAAGCCGGAAGTGACGCTCCACTTGTTGGCGCTGCCGTCCCGAAGAGAAACGGTCAAAGCTGTCTAATGGGCAGCTTTTTATTTTTTTTAGGTAGGAAAGCGGTTTCGCTTACGCGTGCCACCATGCGGCGCGCTTTTTGTGTGGATTCGTCTCCCTGGTGTTGGGGGAAAATCAATGACAGTTTGCATAGACAAGGGAAACAATCGCCATACTTTTTAAAGAAAGGAGTGAACGGCCAATGGAACCGTCGTGGAAAGCTCTCTTGCCATTTTTAGTCGTCATCCCGATTTCGATTTGGACGAAGCAAGTGATTCCTGGATTGTTTGTCGGGCTGTTGGTCGGCAGCTATCTCATGACGCCGTCGTTGCTTGGCGGGCTGCGAACGATGCTTCATTACGTCGTCGATAACTTGATGCAGACGAACAACATTCGCATCATCATTTTCTTGTATGTGTTCGCCGGTCTTGTCAGCATGATCAAATATACCGGCGGAATCAAAGGATTCGTCCATCTCGTCAGCAAAAAAGTGAAATCGGCCAAAGCGGCCATGCTGCTGACGTGGATTTCGACGATGGTGACGTTTAGCGACCCTGATTTTCGCATCGTCACCGTCGCGCCGATCATGAAGGCGCTGCGCAAACGGCTTGGGCTGTCGTCCCAGCAAATCGGCTTTGCCATCGAGGTGACATCCAACCCGGTTGTCGCGCTCATCCCAATTGCCACCGCGTTTGTCGGCTATATGGTGTCGGTCATCGATAAGGCGCTTGATACGGCTGGCATCGGAGCTGAGCCGTACATCGTGTACGTCCGAAGCATTCCGTTCAACTTTTTCTCGTATGCCATTATTGCCGTCGGGCTCTACTACAGTTTTTTTGTCTATTCGCGCAAAAAACAAGCGGCAGTAAGCGAAGAGCGGGGAAAGGCGCCGATTCGGAGCTGGAACGAGCGGTTGGCGCTCGAAATGGCGGAAGAACAGCGGCCGGCTGACAATGAACCCAATGAAGCGCAAGGGGAAGAAGGAGACGCGATGCAGATATGCCCACGCGCTTACCAAAAAGAAACGCCGGTCAAGCCGTGGAATTTCATCGTTCCGCTTTCGATCGTGCTTGTCTTGACGTTGTTTTTAAGTTGGTGGGACGGCCGCCGGGGGGCAAGAACGTTTTGGGAGGCGTTTTTGCAAAGCGATGCGCTCGGTGCGATGTTGGAGGCGCTGTTGTTTACCGTCATCATTACGGCTGCTTTCTTCCTTTGGCAACGATTTAAATTGAACGATTTGTTGACTCATTTTGTCAAAGGCGGCAATGAGCTCATTTCCGTCATTTTAATGCTGGCGCTCATTTGGGCGCTGTCGGCTGTGGCGGAGGATTTAGGGTTTTCGCAATACATTACGGGCCATGTCAAAGAATGGATTCCACCGTTTTTCGTCGCCCCGATTTTGTTTTTGCTTGGCGCTGTCATTTCCTATTTCATCGGCTCGTCGTGGGGGACGTGGGGGATGTTGATGCCGCTTGGCGTGACGCTCGCGAGCCAAGCGGGAACGAACATTTTGCCGGTCATCGGCGCTGTGTTTGCGAGCGGGACGTTCGGGGCGTTCGCGTCGCCGCTCAGCGACAATACAGTCACGCTGTGCACCATTTTGGATTTGCCGGTGATGGAATACGCGCGCACGAAGTTGATCCCATCGTTGATCGCCGCCGGCATCGCCGCCGTTTTGTTCGGCGCTACGTCATTTCTTTTGCATTAGCGCCGTTGTCGTCCTCCCCTCCTTCCATGATACACTAAAAGAAAAAAGGAAGAGAGGGGAACGGCGATGGGGGAGGCGGAACGGCAGCTTGACGAGCTCAGCCAATGGCAAACGGAAGATGTTGCCGCACAGCTGGAGCAGTTGAACGAGCGGCTCGCTGTGGAGGACGCGTATTATCGTGCGGATGAAGACCAACGGGCGCGCCAACGGTATTATCGCCATCTGCCGCTTGAAGGGGACGGATTGATGTTGTTTGTCCGCTATCACGAACTGGTGGCGCATACCCATAAGCGGCGGCTGCCGTATTTTTTCAGCAAGGACGAATATTTGTACACATGGGTCGACTTGCAGCCGGACGGAACGGTGCGAAGCTTGTACTCCGGCGAGCGAAAAGACCCGAAGATGTTGATTGTCCAAGATGTCGAAACGATGAAACGGCGCTACGATGAATTTCGCCAGTTGTTGAAAAAAATGAAGCATGGGCTCGGCGATGTGCACGAGCGGGTGAAAACGATCGAGCAGCAATGGAAATTCAATGCCGAACATGTCGTGCCGCAGTCGTGGTTTGGCGCCCGCGAACCGATGAAAGGTGATTTGCATCATTTATTCGTTTGCCAGCCGGAGTGCAATACGATGCGGTCGAATTTTCCGTACGCGGATTTCCCGTTTTACAATCCGGAAGATTCCGACGAGCAAATCCAAAACCGTTGCGGCGTCGTTCATAATGGCTATTTCGAGCCGGAATATGGCAAAGGGACGGCTGCAAGGGCGATGTTGTACTTTCTGCTTCGCTACCCAAAGGCGATCGCGAAGTCGTTTCGGCGCAAAATCGATATTCCGCTCCTTGTCCGTTGGCACGAACAATTTCCGCCGACGGTGTATGAACATCATCGCAACAGCGCGATTTTTTTCATCCAAGGCAACCGCAACCCGTTCATTGATTTCCCTGAATTGGCCGGGCGGATGGTGTTTCCGTTTGAAGGGGCGTCGTGAAAAGAGTTTGAAGGCGGATGTTTGTTTTTCGAAAGATGGGGCCGATGGGTGCTCGATTTCCATCCTGATTTGTTATCATGATTTTTTAGGAAAGAAAGTTGGAGGTATTTTATCACGCGTTTTGGCTGACGCCAACCGATATTCATCTCCCGCTTATCGCTGTGTTGCGCTCTTTGCGCGCTTGGAGCGGGAGTCTTCTTTCGGAACTATGATAAAAAAGCTGTCTTCGAAAGCCAGGCGTTCGCTTCGGGAGACAGCTTTTTCATTGCTCCTAGACAAAGGATGAGAGGTCAAGCAAAGATCGTCTTTTCATCTGTCGCTTCGTGATCCGCCTAGTTGCGGAATTTTGAAGAAATCATGACAATGCGTTTGAACCGTGAAAAAAATCACTCCCTTTTTTGTTCGTTGTGCTATAGTAAAAGCAGGGATTGAGAAAAAGAATCATTATTGTCCTGTGGATAAGACGAAAAAACGGGAGGAACACGCAATGGTGTTGACCGATTTGCATAAAGGGGAAACGGCGGTCGTTGTCCGTTTGGCTGTTGAACATGAGGCGTTGAAGCAACGTCTTCTTCACCTTGGTTTAAAAGAAGGGAAAATGGTGCGGCTGAAAACAGCGATGCCGTTTGGCGGGCCGGTGATGATCGAAGTCGATGGGCAGGCGATCGGTTTGCGGCGCAAAGAGGCGTCATCGATCGAGGTGAAATAAATGTCCTACATCGCTTTATTTGGCAATCCAAACACCGGCAAAACGTCGCTGTTTAACTGCTTGACCGGCTCTTATGAATATATCGGCAACTGGAGCGGGGTGACGGTCGAGAAAAAAATCGGAGTGCTCCGCCAGCACGGGGTTCCGGTGGTCGACTTGCCCGGCGTGTATTCGCTTCAGCCGCTTTCACGCGATGAAGGGGTGGCGACCGATTTTTTATTGACCGAGCCGTGCTCAGCGATTGTCAATATCGTTGACGCGTCGCAGTTGCGCCGCAATTTGCATTTGACCGTTCAGCTGCTGGAATTTGGCCGTCCCCTTGTCATCGCTTTGAACATGGTTGATGTGGCGGAAAAACGGGGCGTGAAAGTGGACGCCGCCAAACTGTCGAAGTATCTTGGTGTTCCTGTTATCCCGGTCATCGCCCGAACAGGAAAAGGAACGAACGAATTGGTTCACGCCGTTTTGGCGGCAAAAGATAAGCCGCACCCTGCAATCGCGATCGATTACGGCGTCGAAGTGGAGAACGCCATCCGGTGCATCACTGAGCGGCTGCCGGACGATGTGCCAGGGGACAAGCGTTGGGTGGCGTTGCAGTTTTTGGAGGGGAATGAGCGCATGGCCGCCTATTTGCGCGGGCGGTTGGATCTTTCTCCGCTTCTGGAAGCCCGCGCAGAGGCGGAACAGAAGCTCGGATCTTCGGTCGCCGAACAGATTTATGAGACGCGTGACCGCTGGATCGGTGAGGCGATCGCTGTTGCGGCGATCGCGCTTGAGAACAAACCGTTGACATGGACGGAAAAAATCGATGTGGTTGTGACAAACCGTTATGTCGGGCTGCCGATTTTTTTGGCGCTTATGTATCTCGTGTTTATGCTCACGTTTAACTGGCTTGGGACGCCGCTTGCCGATCAGCTTGACGCTTTCTTCTCAGGGCCGCTCACTGATTGGCTGGCCCGTCTTCTCGACTGGGCGGGGGCGTCGCCGTTTATCAAGGCGCTCATCTTGGACGGCATCGTTGCCGGGGTCGGCGGGGTGCTTGTGTTTGTCCCGCAAATTTTCATTTTGTTTTTTTTCATCTCGCTTCTCGAAGACTCCGGATATATGGCGCGCGTGGCGATGGTGATGGACCGGATGATGGAAGCGATCGGGTTAAACGGCAAGGCGTTTATCCCGATGATCATCGGCTTTGGCTGCAACGTTCCCGGGGTGATGGCGGCGCGCACCATCGAGCAGCCGAAAGAACGGCTGTTGACGATCTTGTTGCTGCCGTTTATGTCGTGTTCCGCCCGCTTGCCGGTGTACGCCTTGTTTGCCGGCACGTTTTTCGTCCGCGAGCAGGCGCTTGTCGTGTTTTCGCTTTACGTGCTTGGCATTGTAGTGGCTTTGGGGCTCGCCAAGTTGTTCTCATCGACGCTCTTGAAAAACGAAAGTTCGCTGTTTGTCATTGAACTGCCGCCATACCGCGTGCCGCAGGCGCTCACGTTATGGCGGAGCACATGGGAGAAAGGGAAAGGGTTCGTTCGCAAAGCCGGCACGTTTATTTTTGGCGGTTCGGTCGCCATTTGGCTGTTGACGTATATCGGGCCGCATGGGGTCGGCGTTGCCATGGATGACAGTTTTCTCGCCGCCATTGGCGGCCTCATCGCTCCGCTGCTCGCCCCGCTTGGCTTTGGCGCCTGGCAGGCGGGCGCGGCTTTGATCACCGGCTTTTTGGCGAAAGAAGTCGTCGTGTCCACGATGAATATTATTTACCACGTTCATGAGGCGAACGGGTTGAAGCAGGTGATCGCCTCCCATTTCACGCCGCTGTCGGCGTTCAGCTTTATGGTGTTCGTCCTGCTTTATACGCCGTGTCTAGCGACGGTGGCGGCGATTCGCAAAGAAACCGGGTCGCGGAAATGGACGCTGTTGTCAATCGGCTGCGCGCTGACGGTTGCGTATGTCATTTCGTTTGCCGTCTATCAGTTTGGGCATATGCTTGGTTATTCATGAAAGGGGAGAGAATCGATGATCGCGAATCTTGTGATCGGCGGAGCGATTTTTGCCTACGCCGGCTGGGCGCTTGTCCGCCACGTGAAAAAAAGCGCCAAAGGCGCATGTGCGGCGTGCCATGCGGCTGACCATTGCCGAGGCAGCTGCGGGACAGAGAGGTAACCTGTTAAGGGCGAACGGATTCCTGACGATGATCGGAATCCGTTTTTTTCATTTTCCGACGGAAGACTTCCGCTTCCATGTTGTGGGATAGCCAAAAAATAAGCGGGGATACAATGGGCAAGCTGCTTCAACGGACCATCCGTTTCAACGGGCTCTGGAGGACAAAAAATCAGGCTGCCCTTTGTTTTGGCTGTTTGGTGTCGTTACCTCAATGATGGCCGAAAACAACGGGGGTGGCAAGCTTTTTTTCTTCCAACCGTTGAAACTCAAGAGAAAACCGTGAGTGTGGAGGATATCTTTTGACAATACCCAATACCTGCCGAAAGGTAAAAGTATGAAAAGCTGCGAATAGCGAAAAGGCGGCTTTGGATCAAGTCCGCACAGTTGTGTAAAAAACAAAGCGGCAAAAAAAACGATGTTGTTGTCCTGTCATCCAAGTTTACTGTGTTGGCGATGGAATTTTACGCAATAATTGAACTTGACCCGGCTTTGGCCCGCTCTTTTCCTCATTCTTTTCGTTTTTGGATGGGGCGGATGTAACCTTCTAATTCGTGGACAAGATGCTGGATGCAATCATTTCCCCGGAACTTGGCATCCTCGACAAGGTACATCGTGAAATCTTCCGCTTCTTTATTGGTCATCGTGAACTCATATCCATTCAAATCAAGGAACGTGACGAATACGGTTAAAGCCGTCCGCTTATTGCCGTTGTGGAAAATATGACCTGTCGCGATGGAATGGTAATAGCAGCACGCCTTTTCAATAATCGAAGGGAACTGTTCCTCCCCGAACAATTTCGTTTTCGGCCTTTCCAACATCCACGCGAATTTATCGGGGAATTGGATCCCCGCTTGTTCTGCGTCGTCGTACATTTCCATGATCGTGTAATGGATAAATATGATTTCTTCCGCTGTCAAATAATAAACCATGTTTTCCTCCGGTTGCTCCTTTATCTATATTTCAAGTTGCGCAGCGCTTCGTCATATTTGGAGATCGCGCGGTTCATCGCCATCACGACTTCAGGACGGACTCCTTTTGGAATTCGGTTTGCGCGTTTCATCACGATTTCCCCTCGTTCCTTGTCGTAATATATTTCGATTTCATCGCCTTTATTTAGGTTTAGCATCGTGGCTAAATCTTTCGGGATGCTAACGGACAAACTATTCCCGACTTGGCTAATCCGACGTGTATACGTTTTGTCATCCTTGCTTCCCAACATTTCCGCGTCCATTTCTTTTCCATCTCCTTTCCATAATATGGACAAAAAGGACGTTTTTATCCATAAAACTATTACTGTATAAACAATTATAACAATAATCTTCCGAAAAGCAATACGGAATAATAAAAAAGGCTTTTTGTCTTTGAACGAGAAAAACGCATGCCGCATTTTTAGAATCGATGTCGTTAGAAGGGAAAGAGGAGTGGCGCATAAAGTGAGCTTGTACGGATATACCGTCTGTGTGTTATGCCATGCCGGACATAGTGAGGTCGGAAGCGTCAAGCAGTGAAACATGAAACAGCCGCGCCACGGAACGGATCAACGACGGCTATCTTTATTATTGCTTGGGGGGATTTAGTGGGTTTATCAAATACCTTTGTCTTGCAGGAGGAATGAGGAATATTCATTGTTGCGACGGATCATCCGTTTGTCATCTTGCGCCGTGAAGCCAATCCGCATAAGCGCGGAAGCGGAACGGTGAGATGAACGAGTACGGCTTGCTGGCTGTGGGCAGGCGCGCCCAAGAATCTCCTGCCGCTAAGTGTTTGCGCAGTCGGGGGATCATTCCATTGAGGGTAGGTTCTTTTTCACTATTCAATGGATATACATGCCGCTGTTTTTGTCGTTTCTTGTTTCAAAGAATGACGAAAAAGAAAAGAAGGAAACGATATTCATCAAAATTTGTTTGCAGTTAGGACGAACGGACTATTTACATGGAATGAAAAAAACGGTAAAAATAGAAGTGAGGACAGTAGTTTAGAAAAAAGAGAAAATTCTGTTTATCAAGGGGACAGCATTATGGTTTACGATGGAATCATTTTGTCGTTGTTGATCGGCTGGTTTCGCGGCGGAAGCCTGAAAGGGTTGGCCAACATGAAATTGCGCGGCGGTTGGTTGTTTCCGCTCTTGTTGGCGGTGCAGTTTATCGTCTTTTTCCTTCAAGAACGCATCGAGTGGATCGCCAAAATGAGCAACGTTATTTTTCTTCTCGTCTATATCACAGGACTCGCATTTCTGTGGCTCAACCGCCATCAGCCGGGGTTTCCGGTCATCTTCGCCGGCGTCTTGCTTAACTTTATCGTCATGGCCGTAAACGGCGGACGGATGCCGGTATCGATCGAAGCCGCCCAATTTCTCGGCCGCGAATACATCGAAGCGTTAAAAGCCGGTCTGTACGGCAAGCACCAGGCGATCACATCGGATACGCTTCTGCCGTTTCTTGGCGACATCATTCCGCTGTCTCCGCCGTACCCGCGCCAACAAGTCATCAGCATCGGCGACGTTGTGATGAACGTAGGGGCGTTCTTGTTCATCCAGCATCTGATGCTCAGCGCACCGCGCCATGGGGCAGACGATGCTGAAGAAACAACGGGTGCTCCTGCGATCAATAAATAAAATTTTAAGGGGGAAAAGGACATGAAATTCAAAGCAAAACAAGTGTTAATCAATTTGTTCATCCTTGGTTCGGTGATTGTGGCATTGACTTCTGGATTTAGACTGATTGAATAGTTGTGGCTTTTCTGCAAGATTTGATTCAAGATGTTTTCAACACTTGATTAAGAAAATGATTTCATGTATTGCGTCTCTTTTTAGTCTTATTAATCGAATTTTATTCACATGAGAGTGGTTATATATGGCGTTGAATTTTAAAGAAACAGAAAAAATTTATATTATCATAATTTCATTTTTAGGTTTGTCCAGCTTTTGGATTAATCTTGATTTCTTTGCTCAATCCCTTTGGGATTGGGTTTTAATTTATATGTTAGTTGGTTCCATTATTTTGTTGAATTTTTTTCCGATTAGTTTACCTCCTAAAGCTAATTCTTTCTCAATGGACTCATCTATTTATCTTGCTATTTTATTTTTATATGGCATTAGTTTTACTCTGAAAGTTTTGTTTATTTATAGTGTTGTGGAACTGTTTTACAGACGAAAAATGTCTTTTTGGAGACATTTATTTAATTTTTCAATGTATTGTTTGATGATATCAGGTGCCTATTATTCCTTTTTGTTTTTCCACGGAGAAATTGGAAAGATAAATTACTACAATCTCCTGCCTTATTTAGTTAGTTTACTGGTTTATTTCGGGATTAATGTTATTTTGATATTGCTTTTCTTTCTCTGCGTGGGTCAAATCTTTAAAGGGGCCCTAGAACTAGGAATTTTAAAAGAGGCATGTGTCAGCTATTCTATTACTCTATTACTTTCATTAGTTTTAGCTATTTTGTTATGGGAAGCAAAATACTTTGGGCTATTCTTACTGATTATTTTAGTGACATTGTTATCTTTTATCTTTAAAAAATTTTTGCAATTATACCAACTAGTCTCCAACCGCGCCAACAAAGACCACCTCACCGGTCTTTACAACCATGGTTTTTTCAAGGAAGCGCTCAAGGAGCAGTTTTCCGACTGCAAACTGCTTAAACAGCCGTTGACATTGGCGTTCCTTGATCTGGACGATTTTAAAAAATACAATGACCGAAACGGCCATTTGCAAGGCGATCGTTTGTTGACTTTTTTCGGGAAGATACTGCAAAAAGCGGTGGAAGGGACGAACTTCACGGTCGCCCGCTATGGCGGAGAAGAGTTTGCCATTTTAATGCCCAACACGACGAAAGAAGACGCGTACGCGTTTTTAAATCGGTTGCGCAAAGAAGTGAACGATACATATTTTGAAGGCGTCGAGCATATTCCGTATCGTTGCCTGTCGTTTTCGTGCGGCATCGCCGAGATGGAAAAAGATATGTACGAAAGCGAGGAATTGATCCATCGGGCCGATCAGGCGCTGTATTACGCGAAGGCGCAAGGGAAAAACAACGTGCAGCTGTATGATAAGCACAATATGTGCTTGGATGAGATTAAGTTTAAGCAAGATTTGGAAGCGCTCGAGCAGCAAGTGAAATTTTTTCTTTCCAAAGATGTCTATACATACCGCCATAGCAAACGGGTGTTTAAATATGCGTTGGAGTTTGGCAGCCGTCTTGATGAGTTGACCGACCATGAACGGCAGACGCTCATTTTAGGAGCGCTCATCCATGACATTGGCAAAATCGAAGTGCCCCGCGATATTTTAAATAAGCGCGGAAAGTTGGAGAAGTATGAATGGGAAATCATCAAAAAGCACGTAACGTGGGGGCGCGAGATTGTGGCGGCGGAGAAGCGGTTTGATGATTTGCTTCCGCTTGTCGAGCTGCACCACGAACGATATGATGGGAAAGGGTATCCGTATGGGCTGAAAGGGGAAGAAATCCCGAAACTGGCCCGCATTTTGTGTATTATCGACTCGTTTGACGCTATGACAACCGAGCGGCCGTACCAGCCGACGAAAACGTTTGAAGAGGCGCTTGAAGAAATCGAACGTTGCGCAGGAACGCAGTTTGATCCGGTCTATGCGGCGAAGTTTATCGCGTTTGTGCGGAAGCATTATTTGCCGCTTGCCGAGATGGAGCAACTGAATTAAGTGAAAGAAGGCACTTGCCGATGGCAAGTGTTTTTTATTTTGGTTTTGAATGTTTTTGAATGATTTTTCTCCTTTATTGAATGATATTGATAGAAAATGAATGTTTTTGATTGATTTTTTCACTATCTTGGGATATGATAGAGTTGTAAGCGATATCCCCGATGATTGGAGGTGGGAGTGTGCTGACCGAAGAACGCCACCGCCTCATTTTGGACCTGTTGGCGCAAAAAGGAGTCATCAAGCTGCAAGAGCTCGTTGACGCGACCGGGGCGTCGGAGTCGACGATTCGCCGCGATTTGACGCAGCTTGAAACCGAAAAGAAACTGCGCCGTGTGCACGGCGGGGCGGCCTTGTTGCAGCAGAAGCGCGAAGAGTTAAGCGTATCGGAAAAATCGCTGAAATATATCGAAGAAAAGCGGCGGATCGCTGCCTATGCGGCCAGTTTGGTGCAAAAAGGAAACTGCATCTATTTAGATGCGGGGACGACAACGTGGGAAATGATTCCGTATTTGGCTGACAAAGAGGTCATCGTTGTCACGAACGGCGTGATGCATGTCGAGCGGTTGCTTGAGCACAATGTGGCGACGTATTTGATCGGCGGCATGATCAAGCCGAAAACGAAGGCGTTGATCGGGCGCGGTGCCATCGAGTCGCTGCGGCAGTACCGCTTTGACCAATGCTTCATCGGCGCCAACGGCGTTCATTACGACTACGGTTATACGACGCCGGATCCGGAAGAAGCGCTGGTGAAATATACGGCGATGCAGCTGGCGCAACGCGCGTATGTGCTCGCTGACCATTCGAAGTTGAATGAAAGCGCGTTTGCGAAAATTGCTGATTTGCATGAAGCGGTGTTGATCACCGATGAATTGGATGAAGAGTGGAAAGATTTGTATCGAACAAAAACAACAGTAGAGGTTGTGGCTCCGTGATTTACACATGCACGTTGAATCCATCTGTTGATTATATCGTTCACCTCGATGAGCTGCATGTTGGCGAACTGAATCGTTCAGTGAAAACGTTCACATTTCCGGGCGGGAAAGGGATCAACGTATCGCGCGTGTTGAAGCGTTTGGGTGTTGACAGCACGGCGCTTGGATTCGTCGGCGGGTTTACCGGCGGGTTCATTGAAAGCGAGCTTCGGAAAGAAGGCATTGCCTGCGATTTTGTTCATGTCCCAGGGCAAACGCGCATTAACGTCAAACTGAAAGCTGGGCGGGAGACGGAAATTAACGGTGAAGGCCCGATGATTGCCGATGACGATGCAACACAATTGATAGCGAAAATCGGAGCGCTTTCGGCCGGTGATGTGCTTGTGCTCGCCGGAAGCGCGCCGATGTCGCTGTCGGTGGACGTGTACGAGCAACTGGCGGCTCGAGCGGTGAAACGGCGTGTTCGTCTTGTCGTCGATACGAGCGGTCCGGCGCTCGAGGCGCTGCTCGCCTACCGGCCGTTTCTTGCCAAGCCGAATCACCATGAGCTGGCCGAACTGTTTGGCGCTGCTGTGCTGACGAAAGAAGAAATCATCCCCTATGGCCGCCGGTTGGTTGAAAGAGGAGTGGAGCATCTCATCGTCTCGATGGGCGGCGCGGGGGCGTTTTACTTCGGCCGGGAAGCAACGCTGTTTGCCGAAGCGCCACAAGGAACGGTGAAAAATTCGGTCGGGGCGGGCGATTCGATGGTCGCTGGATTTTTGGCCGCCTGGGCGAGCGGAACATCCATTGAGGAAGCGTTCGCTTACAGTGTCGCCGCCGGAAGCGCGACCGCGTTTTCGGAAGATTTATGCACGAAAGAGGAAGTCGAAGCGCTCGTCGACCGCGTCCGCGTCGCACGTTTATAGGAGGAAATAAAGGGGGGCGTACAGATGAATGTCACGGATTTGTTAACAAAGGAAACGATGATTCTTGAACTTCGGGCAAAGACAAAAGAGGAAGTGATTGAAGAGTTGGCCGCGAAACTCGCCGAGGCGGGAGCGGTCAGCGATATGGAGGCGTTCAAACGGGCGATTTGGGCGCGCGAAAAACAAAGCACGACCGGCGTTGGGGATGGCGTCGCCATTCCGCACGCCAAAACGGCGGCGGTCAAGCGCCCGGCGGTGGCGTTTGGCCGTTCGGCTGCCGGCATTGATTACGAGTCGCTGGACGGCCAGCCAAGCCATTTGTTTTTCATGATCGCGGCCCCGGAAGGCGGGGAACAGACGCATTTGCAGGCGTTGGCGAAACTATCGTCGCTGTTGATGGATGCCTCGTTCCGCGCCCGGTTGGAAAATGCTTCGGATGAAGAGGAGATCCTCCGTTTGTTCAAAGAGAAAGAGAACAAAGAGGAAGAACCGTCTCTGCAAGGCGCGCCATCTGGCGGCGGACGGAAAGTGCTCGCCGTTACCGCCTGCCCGACTGGGATTGCCCATACGTATATGGCCGCTGATGCGCTGAAGGCGAAAGCAGCGGAAATGGGCGTATCCATCAAAGTCGAGACAAACGGCTCCGATGGGGTGAAAAACGCTCTGACGGCGCAGGAGATTGAAGAAGCAACGGCGATCATTGTGGCGGCCGATAAACAAGTGGAAATGGACCGTTTTGACGGCAAACATGTCATTCAAGTGCCGGTCTCCCAGGCGATCCGTGAGCCAGAGAAGCTCATCGAGCAGGCGCTGCGCCAAGACGCGCCGATTTATCGGGCAAGCGGTGCGGCGCGAGGCAGCGCGGGAGCGGCGAAACCGCGAACCGGTTTTTACAAGCATTTGATGAACGGCGTATCGAATATGTTGCCGTTTGTCGTCGGCGGCGGGATTTTGATTGCGCTTTCCTTCACGTTCGGCATTAAGGCGTTTGATCCGAAAGATCCGTCGTATCATCCGTTTGCCAAACTGTTAATGGACATTGGCGGCGGCAATGCGTTCGCTTTAATGGTCCCTGTGCTGGCCGCATTCATCGCCATGAGCATTGCCGACCGGCCGGGATTTGCGCCGGGGATGGTCGGCGGCTTTCTAGCGGCGAACGGCGGCGCTGGGTTTTTGGGCGGATTGATCGCCGGCTTTTTGGCCGGGTATTTAGTCGTCGGGCTGCGGAAACTGTTCAGCCGCTTGCCGCAGTCGCTTGAGGGGATTAAACCGGTGCTGCTCTATCCGGTATTCGGTATTTTCCTCACCGGCATCATTATGATGTATGTGGTCATCGATCCAGTCAAGGCGTTGAATGAAGGGATGAAACATTGGCTTTCCGGCATGGGCACCGCAAACTTAGTGCTGCTTGGTGCGGTGTTGGGCGGCATGATGGCGGTCGATATGGGCGGACCGATCAACAAAGCGGCGTATACGTTTGGGCTGGCGATGATTGAAGCCGGCAACTTTGCGCCGCATGCGGCGATTATGGCTGGCGGGATGGTGCCGCCGCTCGGATTGGCGCTGGCGACAACGTTCTTTAAGAAAAAGTTTACGAAAGCCGAGCGTGAAGCTGGAAAAACGTGCTATATCATGGGCGCTTCGTTCATTACCGAAGGGGCGATTCCGTTTGCCGCGGCTGATCCGGTGCGGGTCATTCCATCGATTATCGTCGGCTCGGCCGTTGCGGGAGCGTTGACGATGTGGTTCCATATCGGTTTGCCGGCGCCGCACGGCGGGATTTTCGTCATCCCGATCGTCAAAGGCAGCGCATGGCTTTATATGTTGGCTATTTTGATCGGCTCGGTCGTCACGGCGCTGATGGTCGGGCTATGGAAAAAAGAAGTGGAAGAATAATAGAAGAGGCGTTTCGCCAAAGGCGGAGCGCCTTTTTTCTCATCAAATTTTCATGACAGGGGGCCTTGTCAGTGATACAATGAACGGTTGTAAATGAGAGGAGAACTCATGATGAACACGTTTTTGCAGCTGAATACGATTTTTATCAGCATATTGATTGAATCGTTGCCGTTCGTCGTGCTTGGGGTGTTTGTTTCCGGAGTCATTCAAATGTTTGTCAGTGAAGAGACAGTGCAACGATGGGTGCCGAAAAACCGCGGCTTGGCGATTGTTTATGCGGCATTGGTCGGGGTTTTGTTTCCTTCGTGCGAATGCAGCATCGTGCCGATCACCCGCCGTCTCGTCGCCAAGGGGGTGCCGCTTTACGCGGCCGTGCCGTTTATGTTAACGGCTCCCGTCATCAATCCGGTTGTGCTGTTTTCGACATATATCGCCTTCGGAAGCAGTTGGACGATGGTATTGTGCCGGGCGCTGTTCGCTTGCGCCGTCGCCGTCGCTGTCGGCGCCGTGATGGCGATTCGGCATGAAGGCAGCGAGTTGCGCCATGAACGGCGCGAGATGCCGATGATGCCCCGTACGTGGAAAGAGAAAATCGTCGGCACCCTGCACCATACGATCGATGAATTTTTTGCGACCGGAAAGTATTTGATCATTGGGGCGTTCATTGCTTCGGCGATGCAAACGTATGTGAAAACGTCGGCGCTTGTTTCGATCGGCAATGGGAAAGTGGCGGCCTCTTTGGTCATGATGGCGCTCGCCTTCGTACTGTCGCTCTGTTCCGAGGCGGACGCATTTATCGCCTCGTCGTTTCAAAGCACATTTCCGTTTCACGCGCTGGCAGCGTTTCTTGTTTACGGGCCGATGCTCGATGTGAAAAATACGCTCATGTTGTTTCAGTCATTCCGCGCCCGGTTTGTGTGGAAACTGATTGCCTATATCACGTTGTTTGTGTTTGCCGGATCGCTATTGATCTAGCAAGGAGGTGGCGGCATGGTTCGCATGTATATTTTGCTTGGGTTTGCGTTTTTGTTTTTCCATTTATATATTACTGGAGAGTTGAGCAAATACATTAATATGCGGTATTCGTATATTTCGTTTAGTGCGATGTTTGTGTTTGCTTTTTTAACGATCGTGCAATTTGTGCTGGCAAGCCGCAACGAGGAACCGCACGATCATGGGGAGGAGTGCTGCGGCCATCATCATCATGAGCCGTCTGCGCGCTGGAAGCGGGCGGTGAATTACCTTATTTTTGTTTTTCCGCTTGTTTCCGCCTTCTTGTTTCCCGTTGCGACGCTGGATTCTGAAGTCGTAAAGGCGAAAGGAATTCATGTTCCTGGGATGGCGGCTGACAGCAGCGATCCGTTTGCCCAGCGGCAGTTTTTGCGTCCGGATACGAGCATGTATTATGGGCGGGATGATTATCAAAATGCCATGGAAAAAGAGCTGAAAAAATACGGCCGTCTCCCTCGCTTGGAGTTGAATGATCAAAACTATTTAAATGCCATGGAAACGATTTATCAGTTTCCTGGCGAATTTGCCGCCCGCGACATTGAATTCATCGGGTTTGTCTACCGTGAGGAAACGGCGCGCGCCAATGAGGCGTTTCTCCTTCGCTTTGGAATCATTCATTGTGTTGCGGATTCAGGGGTGTACGGGCTGCTCCTTCAGTTTCCAAAGACGGTGCCGCTTCAAAATGATGAATGGATTCATGTGAAAGGTACGCTATCCACCATGTATTACCAGCCGTTTCATATGACGCTTCCGTATGTAAAAGTGACGTCATGGGAGAGGGTGGCCAAACCGAAGGAGCCGTACGTATACCGCCAATTCAATGAATAAGAGCGAGCCGCTGACTGGCTCGCTCTTTTGGATAAAGTTGCGCTCATTCCTTTTGCCGCGCTTGTTTCACCATGGTGATTGCGCCTGTTTGGCTGAACGTATTGTCGAATTGGGAAAGGGCCGTCAACGCTTGGGCGGCATCGATCACCTCGCCGAGCTTTAAGCAAAGCAAGCGGTCATCTTCCAATCCGCGCCGCCGCCATTCGGCCCATAAGCGATCGAGCGCTTCTTTCGGCGTATCGTCCGCGAGGCGGAAGGCCCCGTAATGCATCGGGACAAACAGCCGGGCGCGGCAGTCCAAAAACGCCTGCACCGCTTCTTCGGGCGTGGTGTGCTGCGGCCCCATAAACCATTCCGGTTCGTACGCGCCGATCGGCAAGAGCGCATAGTCGATGGAAAAGCGTTCGCCGATGTCGCGAAAGCCGCGGAAGTAGCCGCTGTCGCCGGCGAAGTAGATGGTGGGCGCGCCGTTTGATGTGATCACCCATCCGCCCCAATGCGACGTGTTCGTGTCCCACAGCGTCCGCCGCGTCCAATGCTGGGATGGAACAAACGTCAGCGACACATCACGGAAGACGGCCGTTTCCCACCATGACAGTTCGGTGACATGGCGGTAGCCGCGGCGGCGGAACAGGCGGCCGAGGCCGACCGGCACGAACACGTGCGGATCGCCTTTTAAGCGGCGGAGGCTGCCGAAATGCAAATGGTCGTAGTGGCCGTGGGAGATGAGCACAACGTCCACGGGCGGCATCTTGTCAAGCGGAACGCCGGGAGCCGTCAAGCGTTTGGCCGCGCCCATCCAATTCGCCCAGACGGGATCAGTGACGATGGTGATGCCATTGAGTTGAACGACAAAGGTCGAATGGCCGACCCAACAGAGCTGCGGTCGTCCGTTCGACTCCCGAAGCCGCTCGTATTGAGGCGGTGAAACATGCGGCACGACGTAGGACAAATCTTTTTGTTTTTGTTTCCGCTCCCGCTGCCAACGGCGGAAATCGGCCCATGTTTTGTGCGTCGAGACGCCGTCTAAGTTTTCATAGCGCTTGGCCAACGGTTTCTCACTCCATTTTTTGTGTTATATTATTTAAAGTAGCAAACCTTTTTTGCGAAGTACAAAATGTTTGCCCAGGTGGTGGAATCTATGCTTCGTTCTTTTACAATCCGCACGGCAAAGCGGGATGAAATGATCGACATTACTTCATTCGTCGAGGAGACGGTGCGCCAGGCTAACGTGACGGAAGGGATCGCTGTCGTTTATTGTCCGCATACAACGGCTGGCATCACCATTAACGAAAACGCGGATCCGGATGTCAAGCGCGACATGATGCGCCGCTTTGATGAAACATATCCGTGGGAGCATCCGCTTGACCGCCATATGGAAGGGAACACGGCCGCCCATATGAAAGCGAGCACGGTTGGGGCTTCGCAGCACGTCATTATTCATGAAGGCCGTCTGCTCCTTGGGCGGTGGCAAGGCGTCTATTTTTGCGAGTACGACGGACCGCGCCAGCGCACGTTTTACGTGAAAGTGCTCGAAGGTTAGAAACTATAATTATATTATGTAAACAAAGGGACGGGAGAAGATGATGCCAGAATAGCGGATGCAACGGTTTGATGTAAATAGGGAGAAGAGAACGAAAAAACCCGGGTAAACGTTTACCCGGGTTTTTTCATTTCAAATGTCGAAAAATCCAGCTGTTGAGAACAAGAAGCATTCGCATCCTTACGCCGGCGTCGTCAAAATGAGCGGTCCGTTTTTCGTAATGGCGATCGTATGTTCATATTGCGCTGAATACGAGCCGTCGATCGTCCGCGCCGTCCAGCCGTTCGGATCCATTTTGCTTTGCCATGCCCCCATGTTGACCATCGGTTCGATCGTGATGACCATCCCCTCCTTTAAACGCATGCCTTTTCCTTTTTCGCCGAAGTGGGGGACATACGGCTCTTCGTGGATCGTCGGGCCGATGCCGTGTCCGGTGAAATCGCGGACGACGGAAAAGCCGTGCGCTTCGACGTACGTTTGAATGGCGTGGCCGATGTCGCCGATTCGATTGCCAAGAACCGCTTGCTCGATTCCTTTATAGAGCGACTGCTCCGTGACGTCAAGCAGCTTTTCCACGTCTTCACCGACGTCGCCGATGGCGTACGTCCAAGCGGAATCGGCGAGCGCTCCGCGCAAATTGACGACAAAGTCGATCGTGACGATATCGCCTTCTTTCAGCGGCTCGTTGCGCGGAAACCCGTGGCAAATTTCATCGTTAATGGAAGCGCATGTCGCATACGGATAGCCGCGGTATCCTTTTTGTTCCGGTTTGGCGCCGTATTTGGCCAAAAACGTTTCAACGAACCGGTCAATTTCCATCGTTGTGACGCCCGGTCCGATGCGTTTGGCGATCTCTTGATGACAGGCGGCGAGCAACTTTCCCGCCTCGCGCATCAATTGAATTTCCCGTTCCGTTTTGACGTGAATCATGCAACTGTCTCCTTTTCCTCGATGTGTTTCGCTTCGATAGTATTGTAGCAAAAAGAACTGTGATGTGAAACCGCGGCGATCCGTTCTGAACTGAGGAGCTATTCCAGAATTTCACCCCAAAATAGGACGCGAAAGGGGGGACGAAAGGAAAAAAAGATGCCCGAAAAAAAGAAAAGGCCCTTTGATGGGGGCATACAGAACTTCGATATGTTGGTCCTTGCCTGCAAGAGCTTTTACGGCTGGTCCCTGCTATGTCACAAGGCGGCAAACAGCTGTTTTTCTTTATCGGAAATCGCGGAGGAAGAGGGAGACGGTGCGAGCGGCAAATAAATGGACACCGTTGTCCCTTTATGTACTTCGCTTTCGATGCGGATCGTTCCGTTCATCGATTCGACGATGCGGTAGACGACCATCATCCCAAGCCCTGTGCCTTTCACTCCTTTCGTTGTAAAATACGGCTCGCCCAAACGTTCGAGCTGTTCTTTCGTCATGCCGACGCCGGTGTCAGCGATGCGGATGAGCACGCGGCCGCTGTCAATGGAGACGGACACTTGCAGCGTCCCGCCGTTGGGCATCGCTTCGATGGCGTTTTTCATTACGTTGAGCAAACATTGACGGAATTTTTCGCGCTCACCGATGACGGAAAATGGGGCAAGCGTCGCTTGAATGTCGACGCAGCTCATATTGGCGAGCGGGCGGAGGATGTCAATGACACGCTCAATCTCAAGTTTCACGTTCAGCTTTTCCGGAGTCTCGGGCGCCGGTTTAGCGAACGTCAAGTAATCGGTGATGATCGCTTCCGCCCGATCAAGCTCCTCAATGGCGATGCGTGCATACTGGCGGCGTTTGTCGGCGGCGAGCGATTGTTCCTCGATCAGCTGAATAAATCCGCGCGCCGCGGTGAGTGGATTGCGAATTTCGTGGGAGATCGAGGCCGCCAAATGGGTGACAGCTTCCATTTTCTCAGCACGAATGATTTGTTTGCGCAGCGCGATGCTATGATGCATCATCTCCCAAAACGAACAAACGACGAGCATGCTGATAGGCTGCACAAGCAAAAAAATGAGCGCAACGGAAGGTGGAGGAGAAACCGCGGCCGCCATCCACTCCGCCATGGCGACGGTCAATACACCGGAGCCGAAGCTGAGCGATGCGGCGAACAGTGCCCGCTGTTTGGCTGGCATTCGGATAAACCGTTTTGTCAATAAACTGCTCGTTGCAGCGATGGCGATGGAAATGACGGCGGTGACGAAGACGCCAGCTCCGCCAAACAACGAGCGGTAGGCGACCGCTGTCAGCGCCAAAAATGCCGCCGCCCCTGCTCCGCCGTACAGACCGCCAAGCCATAATGGAATTTGCCGCAAGTCAAAGATAAAATCACTCTCTTCCCCGACCGGAAGGGTGATGCATAACACGATGACGACGGCGTAACAAATGGTCAGCAAATAAAGGCGAACCCGTTTCGGCCCTTTCTCTTGCTCCGTACAAAGCGGAACGAGAAATACTGGCAGAAGGATGAAAAACAAGTTGAGCAAAAAATCCTTGAAAATGTTGAGCATCACGGCACCTTCTTTCCCATCGTCAAGCTGCATAGGCAGAATTTCTACAAAACTTGCGAATATATTACATTGTAACCGGAAACCGACCCGCATGTTAAGGTCGAATTCATAGCCTTTTTTTGATATAAATCTTGTTTTTTCGACAATAGTAGGAAAAAAGAACTATTTTTTGTTTATTAGAAAATAACGATTTATTATTATCAAATTATTCTGTAATATTTTAATTGTATATATATTCTATTATAGTGAAGGAGGAGTTTTTCTGTCTAAGCGTTCGATCACTTCACTCGTTGCTGCGCTGTCCCTCGGCATCGGGCTGTGGGCATCTCCGGCGGAAGCTCCGAAAGCGGCCAACACCGCTGGCATTCCGGCTGTGAAGCAAGGGGGGCCGATCGATTTTGCGATCGCCAACGAAGAGAAGCTGGCGGAGATGTTGAAAAAAAGTGGAAAGCTTCGTGCTGATGCGACTCCTGCTGAGGCGGAACAAGCGGTGCGCGACTATTTGCGGCAAAAGGCGGCCTATATGCCGCGGGAGAAAGGGGAATTATACGAGAAAGAGGCAAAGCGCGCCGGGGCGCTGCGGGACGGACAGCGGACAAACGGGGTGCTGAACGGGAAAGGGAAAAAGCTCGGACAATCGAAAACGGCTTCCGTGCCGTCTGCCCAACCGGAGCGGTGGAACGGCGGCAAGCGGGTCGACCGTGTACTTGTTTTGCTCATCGAATATCCGGACTTTCCGCATAACAGCATTCAGCCAACTGAAACGGATATGTATTATAAAGATTATACACGCGAACATTATGAAGATATGATTTTCGGCGGCGATGACGGCTATTATGATGGGCCGAATGGCGAGAAGCTCATTTCGGTGAAAAAATATTATGAAGAGCAATCGGGCGGCAGCTATTCAATTGAAGGAAAAGTGGCGGGCTGGTATCAGGCGAAACATCCGGCCAAATACTACGGCGGCAATGTACCGGCGCCGGATGGCAATGACGCCCGTCCGCGCGACCTTGTGCGCGAGGCGCTGGCGGCGGCTGCGAAAGATCCGAGCATCAATTTGCGCGAATTTGACCAAGAAGACCGCTATGATTTGGACGGCGATGGCAACACGCGTGAGCCGGACGGTTTGATTGACCATTTAATGATCATTCATTCCAGCGTCGGAGAAGAAGCAGGCGGCGGTTCGCTCGGCGGCGATGCCATTTGGTCGCACCGCTGGAATTTAGGATCGGTGTACCGCATTCCGAATACGACAACGGATGTGCCGTATTGGCGCGGCCAACTGGCGGCTTACGATTATACGATTGAGCCGGCCGACGGGGCGGCGGGGGTGTTTGCTCACGAATACGGCCACGATTTAGGGCTGCCGGATGAATACGATACGATTTACTCTGGTTTGGGCGAGCCGATCGCATATTGGTCCATCATGTCGAGCGGCAGCTGGGCAGGGCGCATTCCGGGCACCGAGCCAACAGGCTTCAGCGCCTGGGCGAAACAGTTTTTGCAGTCGACCATGCCGGGCAGCAACTGGCTGAGCGGAACGACCGTTGAGTGGAACGAAGTGACGCAAAACGGTGTTGAAGTCGTGCTCGATGAAGCGAACACGAAAGGGACGAACAACGATGCCGTGCGCATCAACTTGCCGAAGAAAGAGGCGGTCGTCACGATCCCGCCAAGCGGTGCGTATGCATATTTCTCCGGCAGCGGAAACAACTTAGACCATACGATGTCAACGACGATCGATTTGACGAGAGCGTCCAAGGCGACGCTGGCATTTGATACATGGTACGCGATTGAGAAAGACTGGGATTACGGGGCGGTAGAAGTAAAACCGCATGGCAGCAACGAATGGACAACAATTCAAGGAAACATTACGACGACCGACAATCCATACGGGCAAAACCCAGGCAATGGCATTACCGGTACGTCAAACGGCTGGGTGAAGGCCGAATTTGACTTGTCGGCCTATGTGGGCAAAATCATCGATCTCCGTTTCCATTATGTAACGGATGTGGCGGTGTCGGAAGCCGGCTGGTATGTTGATAACATTCAAGTGACGGCAGATGGCGCAACTGTGCTTGTCGACGGCGCCGAAGGGGACAGCTCCTTTGTGATGGACGGCTTTGAGAAAAGCGATGGCAAGCGGTATTCGGAGCATTACTACTTGCTTGAATGGCGCAACCACCGCGGCGTCGATGAAGGGCTCGCCCATATTTTGCGCGGCGACCGGCTTCTTTCGTACGATCCAGGGCTTGTCGTCTGGTATGTGGATGAAGGATATGACAACAACTGGACGGGCGTCCATCCGGGCGAAGGGTTTCTTGGCGTTGTGGATGCCGATCAGCATACGTTAAAATGGTCGGGCAACACGACAGCGTCGACTCGCTATCAAGTGCACGATGCGGCGTTCAGCTTGAAAAAAGGTGCACCGTTCCGCCTCGAGTTGGGCGGCTCGCAACTGATCGACAACGATACATCGCCGACGCCGGTGTTTGACGACAGCCGATCGTATGACAATAAAGGGGCAGTTGACGCCGGCCGGAACGTGGCCAACTATGGCCTAAAAATCCGCGTCATCGGTGAAAGCGCTGACCGCACGGCAGCGCGCGTGTTGATCTATCGCTGACAAAATCTAGAGGCGCACGGAACGTTTCCGTGCGCTGAACATTTGTCGACACGGTTTGTCATCCCTTCGTCGAATTTGTTGATTTTTCTTTCCCCCTTTTTTCCGCTTTTTCCGTTTATAATCATAAGTAGGATTGGATGAGAAGGGGGAACAAACAGAATGGAATGGTATGAACAGCTGTCGGCGTGGATTGCCGAGAAGCAGCCGGTGCGCGTCAAAACGAATCAAGGGGAAGAGGTTGTGTTGCCGATCAAGTTGTACCAAGAAGCGCGCAAATTGTTTGTCTACAACCGTCAAATGCGGCTGATGAATATTCCGTTGGATCGGATTATTTCTGTTGAGCCGACGCGCATCATCGGTTCCTTTGACCGCCGGGGAGAAGAGACCATGGTACATACTCGTTGAACGGAGGGCACGCGTCTTTGGGCGCGTATTTTTTTCATGGCGTTTGAAGCTATCTACACATTCTTTCGAGGAGGAAGGCAGCGTGTCAAAAAGCGCAATGGTTTTGGTTGCATAGCCCAACGCCGTCCTTTAGAATGGAAAGGACGAACGACTGACCATAAGGGGGAAGGGACATGCATGGCAAACGGATTGCCTTGTGCGCCTCACGCAAACTGGACGAAATGACAACGCTTATTGAAAAGCAAGGGGGAACGGCCATCATTCGTCCAGCGCAAGGGACCGTCTTTTCAAAGGGAAGCGAACTGGGAGAGGAAATGCGAACCGTCATCGCCATGCGGCCGGACTGGATCGTATTTACGACGGGAATCGGCTTTGAGGCGCTGTTGGAAGCGGCCGACCGGGAGGGAATGGCTGCTGAATGGCATCGAACGATCAAGGAAGCGAACGTGGCTGCCCGCGGCTATAAAACGGTGACGGCGTTGAAACAAATCGGCGTCACCCCGGTGGCCGCAAGCGAGGACGGGACGACGAAAGGGTTGATTGTTGCTCTTGACGGGCACGACTTTGCGGACAAGAACGTTGTTGTGCAGCTGTACGGCGATACCGCGCCGGCGCTTCGGCAATTTTTCCTTGAGCGTGGCGCGTCCTATACGGAACTGCTTCCATACCGGCATGTCGCTCCGGATGAGAAGACGCTTGAGACGCTATACAATGAAGTGGTCGGTCGTGAGGTCGATGCCGTCTGTTTTACTTCAGCGATGCAAGTCCGCTTTTTCTTTTCGTTCGCCCGCGAGAAAAAAGAGATCGCACCGCTGCTTGACGCGTTTCGCACCGATGTCGTGGCCTGCGCCGTCGGCAAAGTGACAAAAGAAGCATTGGAAGAAGAGGGAGTCGATCGCGTCATCGCCCCGGAACATGAGCGGATGGGAGCGATGATCGTGACGCTCGCACGCTACTTTGATGCGTAAGCCCTTTGTTGACGCTCGCCGGTGCGGTCATTGAGGCACATCATATTTTGGATGAGCATTTCATGAAAGAAGAAAACGTGCTCTTTCCGATGGCCGAGCGGCTGTTGTCGGATGAGGAAAAAGAGAAGCTGTTTGTGCGCATGAACGAGTAACGGTGAGATGAAAAACGGGATGCGCCCTGATTGGGAGCGCCCCGTTTTTTTGTTTGGTGGTCCTTAGGTGATGACCGCCGCTCGCTCACTGAGCGCGGTCGAACGGTTCCGCTTGTTTTGGCATTCGCTTTCGATAGACGACGTAGCTGCGCTGCAAATAGCGGAGCGGGAAGCTGAACACGTGGACGAGACGGGTGAACGGCCAGACGGCGAACAAGCCGAACGCGGCGAGAATATGGATTTTGAACCAAAGCGGCACTGTTTCCATATAGACCGGGTTCGGGCGGAACGTGAGGAGGCCGCGGAACCACGGGCCGATCGTCGTCCGGTAGTCAAAGCCGTGCGGGTTGACGTTCAGCAACGTCGATGACAATCCGCTGGCGATGACCACGAGCAAAAACCCAAGAGCGATCCAGTCGCCGGTGCTGCTTGTCGCCCGCACGCGCTTTACCGTCAGGCGGCGGCGGAATAAGATGACCAAACCAACGAGCGCGGCCAAGCCGGCCGGAATGCCGCCCGCCAAGGCGATGGCGTGGTACATCTCTTCTGTCACGCCGAGCGCTTCATAAAACGGCTCAGGAATGAGAATGCCCATCACATGGCCGACAAACACGAACAAAATGCCCCAGTGAAAGAGCAAGCTGCCAAGGCGCAGCTGTTTTTTCTCCAACAGCTCGCTTGATTTGGACGTCCAGCCAAACTGGTCGCGCTGGTAGCGCCAAATATGGCCGGCGATGAAAATGACAAGCGCCAAATACGGAACAATCACCCAGAGAAATTGGCTAACCATGCCGTTGCACTTCCTTTCGGGAGCGGCGTCACGCCGAGTTGAGTAAAGGTAACGTGGAGCGCTTCAAACAGCTTGGCATACGAGCTGCCCGCCGCTGCGAGCCGGTCGCCGATTTCGCGGATGTGGCCGGCATAGTCGGCAAGCAAGGCGATCGTATGCTCTTTATCTGCATAGGCCATCCATTCGAGCATCAGCGGCAAATAGTCGGGCAGCTCGTGATCGGAGACGGCGAATCCGGCCGCCTCGTAGCGCGCTTTTAAGGCGACGAGTTCGATTCCGCGCTCGCGCTGCTCGCCGTTTGTCATATACGTCAAGTATAAATTCATCAAAGAAACGAACAAATATTCTTTTGTGTGGTATAATGGGGAAAACGATAAAAGTTTGAGGGGATTTCGTTGCGATACTCCAGCCATGTCATTGCCACATTATGCCTCGGCGCGGTGGCGGCCGCGCATACAAAGCTGCCGTTTACCGCCGCCTATACGGCGGGGCTTGTCATCGGCAGCCTTCTTCCTGACATTGACGAGCCGTCGTCATACGTCGGCCGCCGTTCGTTCGGCGTCGCCGGCAAAGTGAAAGAAGCGTTCGGCCATCGCGGCATGACGCATTCGCTCATCGTCTGGGGGGTGCTTGCCGCCCTCGTCTGGCGCGACTCGGCGTCGCCGTTTACCGCTGGGCTCGTGCTCGGCTACTTGTTTCATATTGTGGAAGACTTTTTTTCTGTTCAAGGGGTGCCGCTGTTTTGGCCGTTTTCGTCCAAGCGGTGGAAAGTGCCGCTCTATCGGACGGGAAAAGGGATGGAGAAAGCATTGGTTGGCATCGCTTGGATCGCGTTCGTCTATTTTGGCGTCAACGGCTTGTTTCACGAATGGTGGCGGTCATGGTTGTCGATGTGGTAACGGCGCCCGATCAAAAAAGGAAAAAAGAGGTGCGGCGGCGAATATGGTGAGAGGAACGGATTTGACTAGATAAGGGGGGAGGAAGATGAGTGAACAATATCCGGTGCTCCCGGGCGCCGAGCCGTTTTACGCCGAAAACGGGCCGGTCGGGGTGCTGTTGTCTCACGGGTTTACCGGCACGCCCCACAGCATGCGCCCGCTCGCTGAGGCGTATGCGAAAGCCGGCTACACGGTCTGCCTGCCGCGCTTAAAAGGGCACGGAACGCATTATGAAGATATGGAGCGGACGACGTTCCACGACTGGATCGCCTCGGTCGAAGAAGGATATGAATGGCTGAAAAAACGATGCGGAGCGATTTTCGCCACCGGACTTTCGATGGGCGGGACGCTCACGCTGCATCTTGCGGAACATCACCCAGACATCCGCGGCATCGTGTTGGTGAATGCTGCTATCGATATTCCGGCCATCCGCGCTGGTCTAGCGGGTGGGGGCGAGCTGCCGAGGTATCTCGATTCGATCGGTTCGGACTTGAAAAATCCGGATGTGAAAGAGCTGGCATACGAGAAAACGCCGACCGCTTCGCTTCTTCAGCTGGCTAGGCTGATGGAACAGACAAAAGCGAAACTCGATCGCATCGTCTGTCCGGCGTTGATTTTTGTCTCCGACGAAGATCACGTCGTGCCGCCGGGAAACGCCGACATCATCTTTCAAGGCATTTCATCGACGGAGAAAGAGATCGTCCGCCTCCGAAACAGCTACCATGTGGCGACGCTCGATTACGACCAACCGATGATTATTGAACGGTCTCTCGAATTTTTCGCCAAGCACGCCGGATAAAACGAATCGGTATATGGCTGATCCTGTTCAAAGGAGAGGCCATTTTTTGTTTGTCGGTATTTTTGTGAAAAAATATGTGGCTGTTTTGCCGGGCTTGTTCTACACTTATAAATAGCTGGAAAAAGAATAAGGGAGTTTTCTTTGTATGAATCATATCAAACCGATCGCATTGCTCGTTGAAGAAAAACGAATCGTGGATGCCCTTGCCCAGGTGCGGCCGCATTTAGAAAACATGGGATTGTTTCAATGGCGGCCGCTCATGGCGTCATGGGATGCGATTGAACCGTTTCGGACGTTCGTCCGGTTGTTTGATTATGCGCTCATGTACCGGCATAGCGGGCTTGTCGCGCGGTACGCCCACCGGAAGTTCAACACGCTGCAGACGCTCGCTTGGGTGTGCGATGAGTGGCTCGAGAACCGCCGGCCGCTCGATGTGGAAGAGGCGCTCACCCCGCGTCTTACAGAAGCGCTCGAAGGCCGGGTGGAGGAGCCGAGGGAATCGATCGCCCGGGCGGCGTTTGCGTTGGTGCGCGCTTTGCTCGATATGCAGCGGATCGATGAGGCACGGGAATGGATGGATGTGGTTGCCCGCTATGAGACGGTGCCGATGCATGACAAGTGGGGCTACTTTTATATCGAGACCGGCGACCGGAAGCGCGCCGAACAGGCGGTTCGCGCCGGTCTCGATGACCCGGAGCGCGGCGACATGTGCTATTTGCTGCTTTCGGATTTGTACGCTCTTGACGGCCGCCATCACGAGGCGCTTGCCGTTCTGGAGGAAGGAAAGCGGCGCTTTCCGCAAGTGCTGGCGTTTTACGCTGAGCGCGTGCGCCGCTTGCGCGATGTGCGCGCCTACCGCGAGGCGCTCGCGGCGATGGATGAACTTGACCGCCTGAATCCGCTTCATATGCATCGCCGTTATTTCGCCCATTTGCGCGCCGAACTGTATTACCAGCTTGACGAATGGGAGAAGCTTGAATCGCTTGTGAAAGCGGAGCCGCAGCTTGAAAAAACGCCGTACGCCCGAGCGCTTGGGCGGCAAAGTAAACGGTCGGTGGTGCTGCCGCTTGTGCCGGTCGTGCAAAAGCATAACTATTGCGTGCCGGCAAGTTTGGAAATGATGCTTCGATTGCTTGGCTCCCCCCGTACGCAGGATGAAGTGGCCAAACATATTTTTGATGTGCGCGGATCGAAATTGTCGACGACGGTTCATTATTTGGAAGAGCTTGGCTTTGTTTGCCGCTTTTTCGTCGGCTCGCCGCTTCGTTGGAAGCGGCTGATTGATGAGGGCGTTCCGGTGCTGTTAAGCGTCGATTATGAACAGTCATCGCACGTGCAGGTGCTGTTTGGCTATGACGAGCGGCTTGGGGCGTTGTACGTGCAAGACCCGAATCTATTTGATCCGTTTGTCGTTTCCGAGGACGAGCTTGCCAAATGGTATGCAGGGACGCATTATTTGTCGATTGTTGCGCTTCCCCGGGAAAAAGCGGCGCTCGCCGCCGAGCTCCCCGAAGAGGAAGACCGCTATTTCCGCGAATTGCATGCGTTGGCCGAAAAGATGGATGAGGACGAACAGGTGCATTTCGACGCGTTTGTCGCCTTTTTGCGCAAGCATGAGCACATCCCGTACACATGGCTGTATGTCATGAAGCATTTTAGCAGCGATGAGGCGAAGCCGCTTGTGTTGGATTACACCGGGCGCGTCTTGAGCGAGTATCCCGAACATAACGACTTGCTGCTGATGGCGGCGAAAGCGTACGTCTACACGCAAGAAATGGAGAAGGCCGAAGACGTGCTCAAACGGGTGAAAGGAAAGGCGCAAAGCCCGCTCTACCATTATTTGCGCGGCCGAATCGCCTTTTTTGCCAGCCGTTACGAAGAGGCGGCCCGCTATTTTCGCACATCGCTCCAGTTGGACCCAGACCAGCCGGAAGTGTGGAGCTATTTCGGACTCGCCTCGGCGTACGCCGGTCATATCGAAAAAGGGCTCATCTCTTCGCGCGTGGCGGTCAGCTTGTATCCGGGCGATTTGTTTATCGAAACGAACCACGGTGTGCTGTTGTTCCACGCGAAGCGGTTCACCGAAGCGCGCGCCTGGTTTGATCGTCTTGTGCGCCGCGAACGGCGGGATGCCCAGCTTTGGTATGAGCGGGCCCGCTGCGATCGGGAGCTCGGCCGCCGGCGCAAGGCGGAACGTGGCTTTTGCGTCGCCAAAGCGCTCGACCCGCAGGAATCGTACCCGTATTTGATGTTGGCTGACTTGTATGATGACGACGGCGATCGGGAAAAAGCGAAAGCGGCGCTGGAAGAGGGGCTGGCTGTTGCTTGGCGTTTGGCGCCGCTTTACGTCCGCCTTGGCGATCTATATATGGATGAAGGAGAGGCGGAACAAGCGGTTTCGTGCTACGAAGAGGCGATCCGCCATGACAGCGATGACGTGTTTGCCCATCTAGGCTTGGCGGCCGCCCTCGCGGAGCGCGGGGATGTGGAAGCGGCGCGCCGGTATGTAGTAGAGCAGCGCACCCGTTTTGCCAACAACAGCGAATATTGGCTCAATGCAGGCAAATGGCTCATCGCCCACGGTTTCGCTGATGAGGAGGAAGGACGCGAGACGGCGCTGTCGTGGTTGGAGGAGGGGCTGCGCCTTGCCGAGTTTGATGCCGAAGAAGCGTACGAGTTTTACATCGACCAGCTGACAACGCCAACTCTTCGAGAGCGCGGCCGGGCGTTTTTGAAACAGCTTGTCTCGGCTCGCCCGAAACTCGCTTCGGCCCATTCCGCTCTCGGCGTCCTTTATGAGCGGCAAGGCCGGCCGTCCAAGGCCATGGCGTTTTACCGAGAAGCCGCCGCCATGGGCCATTGGCTTTCACTCTTCCGGCTGGCGGAGCTGTGCGCCTCGCTCGGACGCTACCAAGAGGCGAAACAACATTATGAGGCGTGTCTCAAAGCCGATCCGTCGTTTGTCCTCTGCCATTTTCGCTTAGCTGCGCTCTATGAGGCAGAAGGAAACGAAGAGCGGCAGCACGCGCATTTGCTTCAGGCGGTTCGCCTTGCTCCGCTGCGTGTGCATAGCGAACAGCTTGCAGCGATCATAGAGCCTTCAGCGCTGCTTCAGGCGTTGGCCGATGCCCGTCCGCGTGGAGGAGATGCGTGGTACTATGACAGCCTCGGGTATGTATATGGGGCGCTCGGACGCAACGATCAAGAAAAGGCGGCGGTCGAGAAGGCGCTTGCTCTTGACCCGGATCACAGTGAAGTGCTTCGTCATTACGCGAACGTGCTTAGCCGGGAAGGACGCACGAAAGAGGCGATCAAGCTGCTCGAGCGGTTGATGGTGCGCCATCCCGACGATGAATCGTTGTATTCGGCATATGTCGCCTTATTCCCGAAAACGATGCGCGGCTTAGGGAAGCTGCGCCACCGGCTGGAACGGCTGAAGATCGGCCGTGAGGCGAAAAGCGTTATTTATCGGAACGCGGCCGCCGCTCTCCTTCCGTATTTGGAAGAGGAACAGAACGAAAACGACGAGCCGGTGCGGTGGTGGACAAAAGCGAAAGAATGGATGGGCAGGTTTTCCTTGTTTTCGATCGTCATTGATTTGTATGAGGAGGCGATTCGCCTCAATCGCAGCCATGCGGAAGCCTATGGGCAGCTCGTCCGCCTTTATGCGGCGATCGAGCTGGAGGACGATGCCGTCAAAACGTGGCGCAAAGCGCTTGCCCGCGTTTGGGATCCTTCATTGGCGCGTGAATTTGTCGAACACTTGTTGAAGGCCGACGAGGAGAAAAAGCGCCAAGAAGCCAAGCGGTGGCTTGAGCGGCTAGTGGCTGATGACCCGGACGATGTCGAACTGCGCGTGTTGCAGGCGGTCGTTTGGCTTCAAGAAGGGCAGCACGAGAAAGCCGAGCGGCAGCTGGAGGCGATCGTGGCGGAAGAACCGCTCGCCCGTGAGGCGCTCATGTTGCTTGGCGAACAGTATATGGAAACGGGCCGCTATCAGGAAGCGGCGGCGCTTTGGGAGCGCTACGCCGATTGGTATCCTGAGGATGAAGAGCTGAATATGCAGCTCGCGGCTGCTTATGAAGCGGCAGGGCACATTGAGCGGGCGTTGGCTGCCATTGAACGGTGCGCCCATATGGCCAAAGATGCTCGACTTCGCTACGAACGAGCCCGCTATCTCGCGCTACTTGGACGCTTCGATGAGGCGAAGCAAGAGCTTGAGGCGGCATTTTCGGCCGATGAAAGCGGAGAGCTCGCCATGTTGGCGGCTGACGAGCCGGCATTTCACCGCTTGGAGCGGATGTGATCAATTGTTGCTTTTCTTTTGATGGAAAGTTTGCTATTGTATGAGAAGAGAAGATGGACGGGGCAAAAGGGGGTGGACGGGACGCATGGAAGCGCCTATTGATTTGCTTGTGTATATGTCGCTTGTCGGCGCGTTATGGATCATCATGAAAGGGTATATGGGCGCACATCGGACAGCGAAATCATTGTTTTACGAGCCGGCGTTGGCCTCGGTTCGCGAGCGGGAGGCGGGAGGAGGCGCCGAACGAGCGGCGCTTCCATGGCGCCCGCTGTTTTTGCCGCAGCGGCGGAAAATTCCCGTTCGGGAACGGACAAGCCGAACGGATGAGGATGGAAGGCCCTTTCCTTTATGATGAAACGGCATGATTTTGCAACATGATATTAAGGAGGGCTTTTCATGAAAAAATGGGTATTGGTGCTGCTTGGTGCAGTCTTGCTTCTTTCCGGCTGCAACCGCAACGAACCGATCAATGAACATAGCCAAGGCATTTGGAACCATTATTTTGTCTACCCGATGTCGAAGCTCCTTTTGACGCTTGGGCACTGGTTTGGCGACAACTACGGCATCGCCATTATCGTGCTGACGCTCATCGTCCGTTTTTGCTTGCTGCCGCTCATTTTGAAGCAGTTCCGCGCATCACTCGCCATGCAAAAACTGCGCCCGGAATTGTTGAAGCTGCAAGAAAAATATAAAAGCAAAGACCCGGAAACGCAGCGCAAGCTCCAGCAAGAAATGATGCAGCTGTACCAAAAGCACGGCGTCAACCCGGCGAGCGGCTGTCTGCCGGTGTTAATTCAAATGCCGATTTTTATGGCGCTTTATTACGCGATTTCGCGGACGCAAGAAATTAAAACCCACTCGTTCCTATGGGTCGAGCTTGGCCACCGCGATCCGTATTTCATTTTGCCCGTTTTGGCGGCGTTGACGACGTTCATCTCGCTCCGCCTCTCGCCGTCGATGGCCGAAGAACAAATGCCGCAAATGGCGATGATGTTGTACATCATGCCGGTGATGATTTTTATCGGTGCCAGTTCCGTTCCGTCGGCGCTGTCGCTCTATTGGGTTGTCGGCGGTTGCTTCTCGATCATCCAGTCGCTCATTTTGCGCAGTCAGCTAAAAGCGGCGAAAGCGGCGGAAAACAGCTAAAACCACATCGACAATCCCCTGTCCGCTTCAAGTAGGCAGGGGATTCAGTATGAGTAAAATATTTGTGGGTGACATTCCGAAATGATTCCCTGATGAGGATTACGAACTTTTGCTTGTGATGCTCGCCTAGAAGGCTGGTGAAAAACTAGTTTTTTGCTCAAATCGGCGGTATTTGATCAGAAAGGAGAACAGATCTGAAAAGGCTTATCTCATTGAAAAAGAGTTAGGGTGAGCCGCTTTTTCATTAAAAATCACCGGCCTTCTAGGTCACCAAGCTGATGAGCGAATAGAGGCCTATGATCCGTGCCGAGACCTGTTGGTCATCCAGGCCAAACGGAAGGCAGGACGGTTATGGGCGGATGTGGTGCGTCAGAACATCCCGTATCTTCAACCGTCATCCAGGACGCCGATTGATCAAGCGTTGTCGGCGCTTCGGGATGAAGGTTGCGTGTAAAAAATGAAATACAATGTCATCGCCGTAAGATGAGGGATGAGAGTTCAAAAGCGCTTACGATATCCATTCCTGAAAATGGTTCACTAATCGGTGATGGACAACGCCCGTAGTGAACCGAAAAAAGTTCTCCACAAAGTCTTGACTGACTCGGGGATTCGTTGTTTCATCTGATGTTAACGTTGCTATGGTATAATGATAGAAAAGGCCAAAAAGATGTGGGCGAGATGGAAAAACAGCAACCCGACCATGTAGGAATAGAGGAAAAGAGAAAAAGGGAGTGAATGGGAATGAACAAGGCGCTCATTAACATCGACTACACCGTCGATTTTATCGCCGATGACGGCGCGCTCACATGCGGGAAGCCGGGGCAGGCGATTGAAGAAGAACTTGTACGGGTGACGAAACAGTTTATCGATCGTGGAGATTTTGTTGTCTTTGCCATTGACAAACATGTGGCGGGAGATCACTACCATCCGGAAACGAAGCTGTTTCCGCCGCATAACATTGAAGGGACAGAGGGACGAAAGCTGTACGGGGAGCTCGAGGCGGTATATCAGGCGAACAAGCATAAAGACAATGTGTATTGGATGGACAAAACGCGCTACAGCGCGTTCGCCGGGACCGATTTGGAGCTGAAATTGCGCGAGAGAGGCATCACGGAAGTGCATTTGGTCGGCTGCTGCACCGATATTTGCGTCCTCCATACGGCGGTTGATGCATACAATAAAGGCTTTCGCATCGTCGTCCACCGGCGGGCGGTCGCGAGCTTCGACGCGGCGGGACACGAATGGGCGCTCCGCCATTTTCGCCATACGCTAGGCGCAGAAATAGTGGAATAATGGAGAAAACATGATAGAATAGACGGTGAACGTTCTTTTTCTCCATTCGGCGGCGCAGTCATTCGTGTGTTGGAGGTTGCACATTCATGAACGAAAAATATGCCGATGACAGTTTGATGCTTCATACGGACTTATATCAAATCAATATGGTCGAGACGTATTGGGAAGATCGTATGCATGAGCGCCGCGCCGTGTTTGAAGTGTTTTTCCGCAAGCTGCCGTTTGGCAACGGCTATGCGGTGTTCGCTGGGTTGGAGCGCGTCATTCAGTTTTTGCAACAATTCCGCTTCTCCGACAGCGACATCGACTATTTGCGGCATGAGCTTGGCTACCGCGACGACTTTTTAGACTATTTGCGGACGCTTCGTTTCACTGGCACGGTCCGTTCGATGCGAGAAGGGGAAATCGTGTTCGCCAACGAGCCGATTATGCGCATTGAGGCGCCGCTCGCGGAGGCGCAGCTCATCGAAACCGCCATTTTAAACATCATCAATTTCCAGACGCTCATCGCCACGAAAGCGTCACGCATTAAGCATATTCTCGGGGATGAGCCGGCCTTGGAGTTCGGCAGTCGGCGGGCGCAGGAGATGGATGCGGCGCTATGGGGCGCGCGCGCGGCGTATATCGGTGGGATTGAGGCGACATCGAACGTGCGCGCTGGGAAGCTGTTTGGCATTCCGGTCGCCGGAACGCATGCCCATTCGATGATTCAAGCGTATCAGGATGAATACATCGCATTTTTGAAGTATGCACGCCGCCATAAAGACTGCGTATTTCTCGTCGATACGTACGATACGTTGAAGTCGGGGGTGCCAAACGCCATTCGCGTCGCTAAGGAGCTGGGCGACCAAATCAACTTTATCGGCATCCGCATCGACAGCGGCGATCTCGCCTATTTGTCGAAAGAAGCGCGGAAAATGCTCGATGAAGCCGGATTTCCGAACGCGAAAATTTTCGCCTCGAACGATTTGGACGAAGATACGATTTTAAACTTGAAGTCGCAAGGGGCGAAAATTGACGTCTGGGGGATCGGCACGAAGCTGATCACGGCGTACGATCAGCCGGCGCTCGGTGCCGTGTACAAAATGGTGGCGATTGAAAACGAACGCGGTGAGATGGTCGATACGATCAAAATCAGCGGCAATCCAGAGAAAGTGACGACGCCGGGGCTGAAGCGGGTGTACCGCATCGTCAACAAAATCAACCATAAAGCGGAAGGCGACTACATCGCCTTAGAGAGCGAAAACCCGCAGCAAGAAGAGCGGCTGAAAATGTTCCATCCGGTGTACACGTTCATCAGCAAATTCGTCACCAATTTTGAAGCGCGTGATTTGCATGTGACGATCTTCGACAACGGCCGGCTTGTGTATACGTCGCCCCCGCTTTCGGACATTCAAGCGTATGCGAAAGAAAGCTTGCGCTTGTTTTGGGAGGAATACAAACGGACGCTCAACCCTGAGCAATATCCCGTCGATTTGAGCCAAGCGTGCTGGGACAATAAGATGGAAAACATCCGCAAGGTGAAAGAAACGATCGCGCGCATGTCGACGAAAGAGTAACCGACCGCCGGACGCGGACAAGTCGAAAGGCGGATCCGCCTAACTTTCGCGCTGCCGGGCGGCCATTCGATGCTGAACAGAGAAAATCGGGCGTCTCGCCGCGCCTCGTTCGCTGCTTGTGGGGCGGCGGATGCGGCGCGCGGCGAAGGAAAACGTGTCCCGCGGCGAGGCGAGGCACGTTTTCGTTCATGATTAGGAATTTTCGCTTGCCAGTTGTTTGTCGAGTTCATCGACAAGAGCAGTGAAGTGGCGCAAGACGCGCTCGATCGGTTCGGGGCTTGTCATATCCACTCCGGCTCGCTTGAGCAGGCGGATCGGGTCATCGGATGCGCCGGAGCGCAAAAATTGTTTGTACCGCTTCACCGCTTTCCCGCTTTTGTCGGTTTGGATATCGCTCACAATGGCGTACGACGCAGCGAGCGATGTTGCGTATTTGTACACATAAAAGGCGTCATAAAAATGCGGGATGCGCAGCCAGCCCAGCGCCGATCCCGGATCGGCGGCGTATGCTGGACCGTAATACGTTTTGAGCAGGCCAAGCCAAAGATTGTTCAGTTCGTCCGCCGTCAAGCTGCCGCCTTGGCGCACTTTGTCATGGATTATCCGCTCAAATTCGGAATACATCACTTGCGTGTACAACGTGCCGCGGATTTGCTCGATTTGTTCGATGAGCAGGCGGAGCTTTTCCTCTTTTGTTTTCGCCTGTTTGTACAAATAATCGAGCATGAGCCATTCGTTCGCGGTCGATGCCACTTCCGCGGTGAAAATCGAATGGCCGGAATAATGGTACGGCTGCGTGCGGTTCGTGTACACGGAATGCATGGCGTGCCCGAGCTCATGCGCCATCGTCAACACGCTGTCGAGCGACCCGTTGTAATTGAGCAAGATGAACGGATGGGTGTCATACGCTCCCGTGTTATAGCCGCCGGTATATTTTTTCGGACGCGGGTAGACATCAAGCCATCGTTCTTGAAACGCTCGGTGCACCTGTTTGATATAGTCGGCGCCGAGCGGCTTGAGCCCTTCCACTATGAGCGTCTTCGCCGTTTCGACCGGAATCGGTTTCATTGTTTCACCGACAAGCGGCACGTACAAGTCATAGCTATGGACGCGGTCAAGCCCGAGCGCGCGCCGCCGCAGTTCGACATAGCGGTGAAGCGCCGGCAAGTGGCGGCGGGTGGCGGCGATCAAGTGATCAAACACTTCCTTCGGTACGTCATCGGCGGCCAGCGCGGCGGCAAGGCCGGACGGATAGCGGCGCACGTTCGCATACAGTTCGTCCGCTTGGACGGAGGCATACAGCGTCGCGGCCGCGGTTTGTTCAATGGCTTCATAACTTTTGGCTTTCGCTTCAAACGCCGCCTTTCGATAGCGGCGGTCCGGGTGCTCGAGCATGGCGGCGTATTGGTCGTCGGTCAATGTCACCGTTTTTCCGTTCGGCATCTTGACAGACGGCGGCTCGTAATCGCCGCGGGCGGCGTGGTCATAAATGTTCTCCGCTTCGCCGAGCGCCGGCGATAGTTTCGCGAGCAGCTGTTCTTCGCGTTTCGTGAGCGTATGCGGCTTTTGCTCGAGCAACTCATTGAAGTAATGGCGATACGCCTTCAGCGGTTTGCTTTTTTGGAGCTTCCTGAGCGTCCGCTCTGGGAGGGCGAGCAGTTCCGGCTCGATAAACGCTGTTTTCGCCGCATATTGGGCGGCGAGCGCTTCCACTTTTGCCCCGAGCCGGGCCGCCGTTTCATCTTCAATGTTGATATCGCGTTTTAAATGGGCGTAAAGCGACAGTTTTTCCAGCTTGCGGGCCGTTTGTTCGTTTAGGGCGAACAGTTTGGCGATCGTCTTTGCATCGTCAAGCTTCCCTTCAAACGCCGCCAATTTCGGCAAGGCGTTTTGCACCGCCTTATAGTCGCGCATCCATTCGTGTTCGGATGGGTAAATGTCGGCTACATTCCATTCGTATGCGGTTTCGGCGGCTGATGTCGGCCATGGGGAGGCCAAAAGAAGCACGGCGGCGAGCCCAAGGAGCCAGCGCCTCATATCATCACGTCCTTTCCGTTTTTTCCTCTTGTTGGTAGTATGCGCAAGCGGAACGATTTTAGCCAAAAAAAGAAAGGGAGACGATCAATGGAACGAATCCGTTTAGCGGACGATTTGACTTTTTCCCGCCTCATTCACGGCTGTTGGCGGCTTGCGGACTGGGGCTATTCGCGCGAGCAGCTGCTGTCGCTCATTGAATTTTGTCTTGAGCGCGGCAT
Organism: Geobacillus sp. LEMMY01; assembly: GCF_002042905.1. Classification (NCBI taxonomy): domain Bacteria; kingdom Bacillati; phylum Bacillota; class Bacilli; order Caryophanales; family Anoxybacillaceae; genus Geobacillus; species Geobacillus sp. LEMMY01. The sequence goes on along the minus strand of NZ_MVKA01000022.1, from coordinate 47,623 downwards.
TACGACGTTTGACCATGCTGATATTTACGGCAACTACACGTGCGAATCGCGCTTTGGCGAAGCGCTGGCGTTAAAGCCAAGCTTGCGCGGTCAGATCGAGATCGTGACGAAATGCGGCATCAAGCGGCCGCCAAAATACGGGATGAAATTATATGATACAAGCAAAACCCATATCATCGCCTCGGTCGAGCAGTCGCTGCGGAATTTCCGCACCGATTATATCGATGTCTTGCTCATTCATCGTCCGGATCCGTTCATGAATCCGGAAGAGGTGGCCGAGGCGTTTTGCCAGCTGAAACAGGACGGAAAAGTGCGCTATTTCGGCGTCTCGAACTTTAAACGTTCGCAGTGGGAAATGCTTCAGTCGTATTTGCCGTTTCCGCTCGTGACCAACCAAATCGAAGTATCGGCGTATCGGTTGGAAAATCTTGAAGACGGCACAGTTGACCTTTGCCTTGAGAAGCGCGTTCCGCCAATGGTATGGTCGCCGCTCGCCGGTGGAGCGATTTTTTCCGCTGACGATGACCGGGCGGTGCGGTTGCGCGGCGCGCTTGAACAGGTGCGAGAAGAACTCGGCGCCGAGACGATCGACGAAGTGTTGTATGCGTGGCTCTTCGTTCATCCAGCGCGGATGATGCCGATTGTCGGCTCGGGGAAACAAGAACGCATCGAGCGGGCGGTGCGGGCGCTGTCCTTCCCGCTTTCCCGCGAGCAATGGTTCGCCATTTTGCAAAGCTCCATGGGGCACGATGTGCCGTAAGGGGAAAGGACGATGAAAGTCATTATTGCGGAAAAGCCGGACCAAGGGGCGACGCTCGCCTCGATTTTTCGGACGAAAAAACGGCAAGGCTATATCGAAATTTTGCCGAATGACTTGTTTCCCGACGGGGCGTATATGACATGGGCGATCGGGCATTTGTTCCAGCTCGCAGCTCCTGAGCGGTACCGCCCCGAGTGGAAACGGTGGACGCTCAACACGTTGCCGATCATCCCGGAACGGTTCGAGTATGAGATCGAAAAAGCGAAGGCGAAACAGTTTCAAGTGGTCAAGGAACTGTTGCGAAAGCCGGAAGTGACGGAAATCATCCATGCCGGCGACGCGGGGCGCGAAGGGGAGCTCATTGTGCGCAACATCATCCGCATGAGCGGCGTCAACAAGCCGATCAAGCGGCTTTGGCTGTCATCATTGACCCCGAAGGCGATTGAGGAAGGGTTCCGCCGTTTGCTTGATGAGCAGACGACGCGCCCGCTCTATGAGGAAGCGTACGCCCGCGCCTGCGCTGATTGGCTCGTCGGCATGAACGCCTCGCGCGTGTACAGCCTCTTGCTGAAAGAGCGCGGGATGAATGATGTGTTTTCCGTCGGACGCGTGCAGACGCCGACATTGGCGCTGATCGTCCGGCGTGAGCGGGAAATTGAGCAGTTCCGCCCTGAACCGTTTTGGGAAGTCGTCGCTTCGTTTGTCATCGGCGATAAGCGCTATGAAGGAAAATGGACGGATGAAAACGGCCAAACGCGTCTCAAGGACGAGGAGATGGCGAAAAAGATCGCTGCCTTTTGCCAAGGAAAACGAGCGGAAGTCGCCGACGTCCGCACGGAGCGGAAAACGTATCAGCCGCCGCTGTTGTTCAACTTATCGACGCTGCAGGCGACAGCCAACAAGCTGTACCGCTTCTCGCCGAAAAAGACGCTTGATGTGCTGCAATCGCTCTACCAAAAAGGGATCGTTTCGTATCCTCGTTCCGATTCGATGCATGTGACGAAAGGGGAAGCGGAAACGTTCCCTGCCATTTTGCAAAAGTTGTCATCGTTTCCAGCGTACGCTTCTTATTTTCCGCTGCCGCAGCCGTCGATTTTACAGAATAAACGTTATGTAAACGAGAAAAAAGTCACCGACCACTACGCGATCATCCCGACTGAACAAGTTGTTGCCCCGGAGAAGCTGTCGGACGACGAGCGGAAAGTGTACGATTTAGTCGTTCGCCGCTTGATTGCCGCCCACCACCAGGCGGCGGTCATCGATTATACGACTGTCACGACACTCGTTGACGGTCGGGCTCGCTTCGTTTCGAAAGGAAGACAGGTCGTCGAGGAAGGATGGCGCGCGGTCATCCGCCCGCATGAGGAGGAGAAAGATGCTGTGCTGCCTGCCCTTGAGCGAGGCGAGGCGGGGGAAGCGGCCGCTGTAAAGGTGAAAGAAGGGAAGACCGAGCCGCCGAAACGGTATACAGAAGGCGAACTCATCACCTTGATGAAAACGGCGGGAAAATTTTTGGACGATGAGGAACTGGAAAAAGTGCTCGCCAAAACGGAAGGGCTGGGCACGGAAGCAACAAGGGCGGCGATCATTACCATGCTGAAAGAGCGGAAGTATATTGAAGTGAAAAAGAACCTCGTGTACGCGACCGACAAGGCGAAAGTGTTGATCGAGGCGCTTGGCGGCACGATCCTCGCCTCGCCGGAAATGACGGCGAAATGGGAGCAGCGCTTAAGCGAAATCGGCGAAGGGAGCGCCTCGCCCGCCGCCTTTATGGAACAGGTGAAAAAGTTGGCGCAAAAAGTGGTCGCTGACGCCATCGCCGCCGCGCCAAATTGGAATTTCAGAGAGGTTAACACCGCCTCGATCCAGCGGACAAGGAAGAAAAAAACGATGGGCGAGAAGCTTGGGCCGTGCCCGCTTTGCCGCGGGACCGTCATCGACAAAGGAACGTTGTACGGCTGCGACCAGTACGCGAAAACAAAATGCTCGTTTACGATCTCCAAACGCATTCTCGGCAAGTCGATTTCGGCGGCGAATGTGAAAAAGCTGCTGGCGCAAGGGAAAACAAATGTCATAAAAGGGTTTAAAAAAGGCGGGAAAACGTTTGACGCCATACTCGTTTGGGATGAAAACGAGAAGAAATTGTCGTTTCAGTTTCCGAAGCGGTGACGAAGGCAACAGGCGTTGGGGGACGGGAGGTTTGGCGAAAAGGCGGACCGATGGCGGCCCGCCTTTTTTTGCCCTTTACTCCGTTCGCGGCTCTTGAATCCGCTCCATCAACCGCTCCGGCTCGCTCGGCGCGGCAAAGCCGAACTGCCTGTACAGCCCGTGCGCGTCTTTGGTCGCGAGCATCACCTTGCGGACAGCGGCGACATCAGGATGGGCGAGCACGCATGATAACAGCCATTTCCCGAGACCTTGCCCACGGTATGCTTCATCGATGAACACGTCGCAGAGATAGGCGAACGTCGCCCGGTCGGTGATGACGCGCGCCATGCCGATTTGCCTGTCACCGTGAAAAAGGGAAAAGCAGAGCGAATGGTCAAGCGATTTGACGATCGTTTCGCGGCTGCGCTCATTCGCCCAATACGAGCGGGCGAGGAAGTCAAACACGCGCTCGAGCTGAACGCGGCGGCGTTCCGTCGTCACGGTAAATGGGCCGTTTTCGTAATCGATGATCGTCCACATGATCTGGCCTCCTTTTTCTCAAATGATACACCGAATCGGGTCAAATGGAAATGATTTTCGTTTTTATTAACCATAATAACATTATGTAAACAATAAGCTCCCCCTGGCTCCCTGAAGGCCGGTCAATGGCGGGGCAGCCGGCGGCAGGCAGCAATGCGAGCCGGGCGGTCAGGGTAATCAGTAAACACACCGTCAACGCCCATGGCGCATAGGCGCTCCAGATCGTGCGGAGCGTTGACGGTATAGACGTGAACAATGAGCCCGCGGCCATGGGCGGCGCGCACCCACTCTTCGGTGACGGCCGAAAGCGGCAAGCCGATGCCATCGGCATAGACGGCGATTTGTTGCAGCAGTTCGTCGCGGCCGCTGTGCGCTTCCTTTTCGCCGACCAATTGAATGAGCCGAATGCCGTGCGGGATGAGCGGTCGGAGCGCTTGCAAGCTTTCCGGGTGGAACGATTGAAACATGACGCGGCGCTGTTGCAGGAATCCGTGTTTTTTCAATAGATGGACGACCGCCTCTTCGATGCCGGGCTGTTTCGTTTCGATGTACAACGGGGCTTCCACACGCTCCGCTTTCAGCATCTGAATCACCTCATCAAGCGTCGGGATGCGCTGGCCGGCAAAGCGTGGATGAAACCACGACCCGGCATCCAGCCGCCTCAGTTCAGCGAACGAAAAATCATTTACCCGCCACGGAGCACGGCGCGGGTAGACCGTTTCGGCATTTGTCGTTCGGGCGAGCGTCGCATCATGCAGAGCAACGAGCTTCCCGTCTTTGGCTGCGCGCACATCGACTTCGATATAGTCCGCCTGCATGCGGGCGGCAAGGCGGTAGGATGAGAGCGTATGCTCCGGCGCGTATCCAGACGCGCCGCGGTGGGCGATGATGATCGGTTCAGGGGCAACGGACGGCTGTGAAGCGGTTGATGCGGCGAGGCCGAGCGGCAGCCACAACAAAAACAACACATAAAGCCATTGGCGGAGGGCGGCGGTTCGGCGCAACGTCGTTCCCCCCTTTCTGTTTTGTATCATAATGCCCGGATGCAGCGATTGTAAAGAGTTGGTTAAGACAAGGCAAAACGTGCGGAAAATGTATCTGTATTTTGCCGCATGCAGCAAAATGATATTCGGTTTTCGCGCATAAAGAGCCGATTCGTGCTGCATACTTTGACACTCCACACGCCTAAAGGGCGTGGGATTCTTGGGTCGTTGGCGCCCTCATCCATTTCTGGTTCGGACAACGCCCAAGTTTAGGGGTGTGTCATCACCCCGTCCCATCGGGTTAAGATGTACCCCAATGGGCGGCGCACCTGTGACCAGTGCGCTAGGCGCTCAAGCCCGAAATCGCTTTGGCGATGTTGATGGCGCCATTCAAGTCGGCATGAATCGTATATCCGCATTTTTTGCATTGGAAGTGGATGCCGTTTCGGTTCGCTTTCTCTCGATGCCCGCATCGGCATGTTTGGCTTGTATAGGTCGGCTTCACCCACTCCACCCGAATGCCCGCCATTTCCGCTTTATAGGCAATCATCGTTTGCAGTTGATGAAACGCCCAAGAGTGAAGGCTTCGTCCCGCTTCTTTGGCCGGTGTTGCCCGCTTTCGAATCCCCGTCAACTTTTCCATCCGAATCACGCCAACACCGTTGGCGAGGGCAAAACGGACGATTTGACGGCTGATTTTATGGTTCCTATCCTTCATCCAGCGGGACTCTTTACGGCCGATTTTACGAATCATATGGAGCTTCTTGGCTTTGCCCAACGTTCGCCGCAAAGCCGCATATCGTCGGCGTACAAAGGCGCATTGGTTCCCTTTGAAAAACAACGATTTCGTTCCCACGCTGGCAACGGCAATATAGCGAAGTCCCAAATCAACGCCCATTGCCTTGGTTTCTTCCCGTTGTTGGACTTCAACTGTGATCGCAATAGCGAAGTACCATTTCTTTTTCTTCTTGTAGAGTTTTGCCGCCCCTTGTTTGGCTGTTCCGTCCAACAATCGATTCAGCCATGCTTCTTGATAGGGACGCGTGACCACCGGCACACCGACTCGCTTCTCTAATGTTGGGAATGAAACGGTGTAGAACTCTCCTTTCTTTTCAACCTTTACGTTTTGATTGTTAAAGCAACACCATAATGTTCGAAACTTCTTTGTTTTCTGGTTTTTCTTTTGGGACTTCACTTCTCGAATCGTCTGATTCGCGACGGCAGAAGGAAACCGCTGCGACGAAAACTCTTTAAATAGTTTGCTCGTCGCTTGATTCAGCTCGGGATGATTCAACAGCCAATTCGCAAACGCTGTATTCACTTCTGTCATCCGTTCATACATTTCTTGTTTGACTTTCGTTGGTTTGTGCAGTTCCAGCCTTAGTGTGATCGTGGGCATGGATTCACCTCCTTGCGACGATTACATGATACCGTTTTTTCATAATCATTCAATATAAGAAAACGGCTCGCTTTCATCCCCCCCTAAAGGAGTGGGCTTTCTCGCTCGCAGGTCTGTAAACTGATCCGGACGCTCCATCATGAATTGGTATTGCAATGGACGCGGGTCATGGTCATTCGTCAGCTCCATCACTTCCCCCGGCTTCAAACTGTCAAACAGCCGAAAAATTGCCGGATGGCGATCGCGCGGCGGATAGTCCGGGGCGTGGATTTTTGCGGCAAATTGGTTCATAACATTGGCCTCCTTTGTAGTATAATGAATTATATACTTTATCATAACCGCTTGAACCTTGGGGGGTAGTGACGAGCGTCACAGCCCGAAGGTGAACATGTTCAATCCCCATGAAAGGAGAAATGGCGGTTGGAAGAGCTTGTTGGCTTTTGCGCGCAATGCGGCAAGCCGATCCATTGTCTGCATGGGTTTTTAAACGGCGTCGTCAGCCGAGAAACAGAGACGTTGTACTGCTTTCCATGCCATGACAAACAAAAGGAAAACGAACACGCCAAGCCAGACAAATGCCACAAGTAATTGAAAACGTTCACAAATGAAATGCACAGCGGAATCCCGCTGTGCGTTTTTGTTATTCTTCCTCCGCCAAATTCGCCACCGGCAGCTCTTCTCCCTCTCCATGCGTCGGTTTGCGCAAATGGAACATCGCTTTGATGGCAAAGGCAAGCAGCGCGACGACGCTGATTAAAAAGATCGTATCCGGAACGAAGCGGACAAGCAGCAAGTTTTGGACAATGTCTTGCTTGAGGAACGAAGGCGAACGCGACGCCCAATAGCCGTGTTCGAACGCTTCTTTGATTTGCAATATCCCGACCGGGAGAAGCGTGATGAGAACCATGCCAGCCAGGCCGATGTTCAGCATCCAGCATGAGAATTTCAGCCATTTGTCGTTCCACACTTCCGGTTTGACGATGTTGCGCAGCGATTGACACTCCACACGCCTAAAGGGCGTGGGATTCTTGGGTCGTTAGCGTCCTCATCCATTTCTGGTTTGGACAACGCCCAAGTTCGGGGGTGTGTCATCACCCCGTCCCATCGGGTTAGGATGTACCCCAATGGGCGGCGCACCTGTGACCAGTGCGCTAGGTTAGGCGGCGAAGCCCGAAATCGCTTTGGCGATGTTAATGGCGCCATTCAAGTCGGCATGGAGGGTGTATCCGCACTTTTGGCATCGGAAGCGGATGCCGTTTCGGTTCGCTTTCTCTCGATGCCCGCATCGGCATGTTTGGCTCGTGTAGGTCGGCTTCACCCACTCCACCCGAATGCCCGCCATTTCCGCTTTATAGGCAATCATCGTTTGCARTTGATGAAACKCCCARGAATGGAGRCTTCGTCCTGCTTCTTTTGCAGAAGCGGCTCGTTTCCGAATCCCCGTCAAATCTTCCATCCGAATCACGCCAACACCGTTGGCGAGGGCAAAGTGGACGATTTGACGGCTGATTTTATGGTTCATATCCTTCATCCAGCGGGACTCTTTACGGCCGATTTTGCGAATCATATGGAGCTTCTTGGCTTTGCCTAACTTTCGCCGCAGAGCCGCATATCGTCGGCGAATGAAGGCGCATCGGTTCCCTTTGAAAAACAACGATTTCGTTCCTACGCTGGCAACGGCGATATAACGAAGTCCCAAATCAACGCCCATTACCTTGGTTTCTTCCCGTTGTTGGACTTCAAATGTGATCGCAACAGCCAAGTACCATTTCTTTCTCTTTTTGTAGAGCTTGGCTGCCCCTTGTTTGGCGGTTCCATTAAGCAGCCGATTCAGCCATGCTTCTTGATAGGGACGCGTGACCACCGGCACGCCAATTCGCTTCTCCAGTGTGGGGAATGAAACCGTGTAGAACTCTCCCTTCTTTTCCACCTTTACGTTTTGATTGTTAAAGCAACACCATAATGTTCGAAACTTCTTTGTTTTCTGGTTTTTCTTTTGAGACTTCACTTCTCGAATCGTTTGATTCACGACGGCAGAAGGAAACCGTTGCGACGAAAACTCTTTAAAAATTTTGCTCGTCGCTTGATTCAGTTTAGGATGATCCAACAGCCAATTCGCAAACGCTGTATTCACTTCTGTCATCCGTTCATACATGTCTTGTTTGACTTTCGTTGGTTTGTGCAGTTCCAGCCTTAGTGTGATCGTCGGCATGAATTCACCTCCTGGCGACGATGATAGGATACCGTTTTTTTTTAGAATCATTCCATATAAGAAAACGGCTCGCTTTCATCCCACCCCTAAAGGAGCGGGCTTTCTCGCTCGCAGGTCTGTAACCAGCAAGCTTGTCGGATAGGAAGCGCTTACACTCCTCCGCGAGCGGTTCAAGCGGCACGCTCAGCACGACAAATGCTTTTGCCGTTTCGCCCCACTCCGGATGCGGCACGCCGATGACGGCGACGTCCGCGATCGCCGGATGCGTTCGCAGCACATCTTCCACTTCTTTCGGGTAAATATTCACACCGCCGGAAATAATGACGTCCTTCTTCCGGTCGACGATCCAAATGTAGCCGTCTTCGTCGCGGCGCGCCAAATCGCCGGTGTATAGCCATCCATTTTTGATCGCTTCATTCGTTTTTTCCTCGTCTTTGTAATATCCTTTCATCACGCTCTCGCCGCGCAGCACGATCTCCCCGACCTCGCCGGGCGCGACTTCCTGTCCGTTTTCGTCCACAATCGCCACTTCGCAATGGAGGGCGGCATAGCGGCCGACGCTTCCCGCTTTCTCCGCATGCTCCTCAGGCGCCAAGTACGTGCCGTTCGGGCCGGCTTCGGTCAAACCGTATAAACACATCATCCGCTCGGCACCAAAGCAGTCGGCGACAAACCGCACTTCCTCGCGCGACAGCGGCGCCCCGCCGTACATCCAACAACGGACCAAAGAAAGGTCGTATTCAGCAAACCGCGGATGCTTCACCGCGTCCGACAGCAAGCCGAGCCAATGACGAAGCCAAGCGATTGACCATGCGGTTGACCTCGGCATACGACAGCGCTGATTCTCCTTCTATGACCGCCGTTTTCTCTGGAAATTTCCTCGCATTGCGGGCGAGCAATTCGGAAATGTTCATCCACCCGATTCCTCCCATTCACACAACCGTTTTTCAAAATCGGAAAGCAGCGCTTCCATCTCCGCCTTCAGCTGCAGCAAATCTTCAATCCTCTCGTCCACCTCCTTCAGTTTTCGGCGTCCGTATTCCACCGTTTTTTCAAGCTGTTTCTTCCCCGTGCGATCCTCATCAAACAGCGCAATCATCTCATGAATTTCGTCAAGCGAAAAGCCGAACCGTTTGCCGCGCAAAATGAGCTTGAGTTTCGCCCGCTCCTTTTTCGTATACAGCCGCTGCCCTGACTCGGTCCGAATCGGGGAGAGCAATCCGCGTTCTTCATAATAGCGGATCGTCCGTGTGCTCACATCAAACTCGTGCGCCAAATCGGAAATGGTGAAATAGTGCATGGCCATCCCTTTTCTAGAATCAATATTCTGAATTTTATTTTAATTGACGTTGACGTAAAAGTCAACGGATATGAAAGCAAAGAAACCATCATCCTCCCTTCTCTGTGTCCATTCTCTCCGCCATCCAACCATCAATATAAAAAAATGGATCTGGGAGTCGCCGGCGAAAGGTGAGCATCCCGAGCCAATGCAAGGAAAGAAACAGTCAACCGAACGCTGGAGTCATAAACACTGGAACGCTTCCCCATCATTCACGGCGGCCAGAAGCGAATCGAGCGGCATGATGCTCGTCGATATACTGCCGATCACCGCCGATATCTTGGCCAAATAGCCATGACCAAAGAAAAAAAGCCCCCGTCTAGGGAGCCGTTTCCTCACCCGCCCGCCCCGGTGTAAAAGCGCAAGGCAAACCGCCAAAAGCGACGGGCCAGCCATAAAAAGAGAATGGCCGCAGCCAAAGCCGCCAGCGCTGTCGGGATGCGCCATTTTCCAAGCAGCGCCAAAGCCGGCGTATTGGTGATCAACACCGCCGGCAAGATGTAGGTAATCACCAACCGCACCGCCCCGCGGTACATGCTGCCGGGAAAGCGGGCCGTATCAAAAAACGAATCGAAAATAAACGACAAGTCATCGATGCGCACGACCCAAAACGAGGTCGTCATCAACATCATCCATAGCGAATAAATAAGCAAAAGAGAAGCGGCCATCACGATCAGAAACATGCATACGTCGGCCGCCGATGGCACGTAGCGTTCAACATACAAGCCGAAGCCGATGACGCCGATGCCAAGCGCCACATCGATAAGCCGCCAAAAGACAAGGTGGCGGAAGCTGACGTAAAACATGCTGTCGACCGGTTTCGTCAAAATATAATCGAGCGTGCCGCGCCTGACATGCTCAAGCAGCCTTGGCATGTTCGGGCGGAGCGCAAAATCGATGAATCCGCGCAGCGTATTAAAGACGCCGAGCAGCACAAGCACTTCCCCATACGTCCAGCCGCCTAAGCGATCCGTCTGGTAAAAAAAGATATGGACGGTCAACAGAGCGATTGCGATGCCAAAAAAGCTGGCGATAAAATTGCCGAAAAATTCGCTCCGGTATTCCATTTCCTCGACCAAACAAGCGCGGAAAAACTCGCGGAACACCCGCCCGTATCGCCGCATGTTCATCCACCTACCGCCTGATTTTTTCTCATCCCCGCTTTCCACAGCCATTGCAAAGCACCAATCAGCGCCATCATCCACCCGGCGGCGATCGCAAAGCCGCGCGCCAACTCTCCTCCATCCGCCGCCCCGGTGGCGATTTCGATCGGAAAACTGATCATATAGCGAAACGGCAGCCACTCGCTCCATTCGCGAAGCTGCGGCGGAAGCAGCCCAAGCGGCGCGATCCGTCCTGACAAAAACAACGAAATGACGTCGATCACGCCGTACACAGCCGCCACTTTCGTCATCCAAAACGCAAGCAACCCGCACGAGTAACTAAGCAAAAAACGAAGCGCCGCACCCAATACAACCGCCATCAAAAACAACATGATTTGACTTGCCGTCATGTGAGGACGAAGCGCCGGCCAAAATGTCGCTGCCACTACCCAGACAGGCACTAAAATGACGGCAAACAGCCATTTATAAATGATGTTTTCCGCGATCGCCCAATGGATCGGGTGAAGCGGCCTAAGCAGCAAATTCGAAAACGTCCCTTCGCGAATTTCACGGTCCAGCTCCCATACATCCCACGCGCTCGTCATTCGTTCGACAAAAATGACGGCCATAAAATAAAAGACAAACGAATCGCTCTCTTCCGGATGAATGTTCATCCAGACAAACATCGTGATCAGCGGCTGCGTGATCGCACCCGTCATCCAGACGAACGTCGCCAAACGATACGCGAGCATTTCGATGTATTTCATCCGCAACAAAGCGATATATTTGCGAATCATACACGCTCCTCCTGAAACGCGCGCGTAATCACTTCCTCAAGCGGCGGGTCTTCAATATTGATGTCGCGGACATCAAACCGCTCTAATAACCGCGCTGCTGTCCCCGCCGCCTTCTCGCGCGCCACCCGCAATACGACTGTTCCTTCTTCGATTTCCGCCACTTCGCCATACTCTCCCCAATCCATGTCCGGAACCCGTGAAAACCGGACTTCCAATCGCTTGTACGGCGCCAGCTTCTCCGTCAGCACTGACAGTTCCCCGTCGTAAATCAATCGCCCGTAGTTGATGATCATCACCCGGTCGCAAAGCGCTGCAACATCACCCATGTAATGCGATGTCAACAAAATCGTCGTCTCGTGCTCCCGATTGTAGTCAACGATAAAGCGACGCACGTTTTCTTGCGTATGAACGTCAAGCCCGATCGTCGGCTCATCCAAAAACAACACTTGCGGCCGATGCAAAAGCGCCGCCGCCAGCTCGCAGCGCATCCGCTGCCCGAGCGACAGACTGCGCGTCGGCTTGTCCAACAGCGGCGCCAAGTCGAGCAGTTCCGTCAATTCCTCGAGCGTCTGGCGGAAAGCCCGATCGTCGATGTCATAAATGGCTTTATTGACCAAAAACGTCTCCATCGGCGGGATGTCCCAAATGAGCTGGCTTTTTTGCCCCATCACCAAGCTCATCATTTTTTTAAACTCCGGCTTTTGCTCAAACGGCACAAACCCGCCGACCGTGATCTCTCCTGATGTCGGATGCAAGAGGCCAGCAAGCATTTTCATCGTCGTCGTTTTCCCCGCCCCGTTTGGACCTAAAAAGCCGACAATCTCCCCTTTTTCAATCGTAAACGAAACGTCCTTCACCGCCTCAATGACGCGGTAGTCGCGCCGCCATAAACTGCGCGCCGCCTCAAGCCATCCCGCTTCGCGGCGATGGACGCGGAACGATTTATGCAAATGGCTGACACGGATCACCATGTTCATCCTCCAGTATGTGCATACTACTGACATTCTTTTGTTATATCACATTCGAAGGACGCGCCGCAAAGAAAAACGTTTCGTCATCTTTCTTCTATCATCTCTTTCTTTCGTCATGTATAATAGAAGGAGAATCGAACCAGAAAGGGGATTGTCGAATGGGAGCGATCTCAAATGAAATGATTTGGCAAGCGATTAAAGAACTTGCCGAGCAGCTGCAACAAACAAATAGACAAGTACAACAACTTAGCCAACAGGTGCAACAAACGAACGAGCAAGTCGAACAACTTGGCGAACAGGTACAGCAGCTTCACAACCAAGTGCAGCAACTCAACCATCAAGTACAGCAAACCCATGAGCAAGTCGAGCAGCTCGCCAAACAAGCACAGCAAACCAATGAACAACTCAACCAATTAAGCCAGCAAGTGGCCGACATGGACAAACGGCTCACCGATGTCGCCAACGGCCAAAAAATTTTGGTCGAAGAGCTGTTTGAAAACAAAAAGGAGATCAAGCGCGTCAAAACGGCGCTCAATATGTACTAGACGTCAGTCCGCTCCATTTCCTTGATCTCTTCGACGTTTAACGCTTGTTCCATATCCTGTGTGAACATAGCCATCATCAAACAACATTCCCCTGCTTACGTCATACTAAAACTCCGAATCATCTTCGCCGCAAATGAAGCCCGGAAGGTTCTCCTAAACGGATCTTCCGGACTTTCTCATCATGAAAACGGACACGGTCTCGTCTCATCGGCCCAACACCCCTTTCACCATCGTCCGCTCCTCAATCACCGATGGATTTCCAAACTAGCCTAGTCCGCTTGCTTTCTTCCATGCCCCCGACTCCTTTACTTATAATCACTAATACATAGAAAGGTTGTTATTAAGCGTCGTCACTTAATAACAACCTTTCGCACGTTTCAAGAAAAGGACTTCAGCTTATCTGCGTCTTCGCCGCCAGCGTCTTCGCCAGCTCGAGGAAAAAGTCGAGCGCCTCTGGATTGGCCATTGAGCCCGGGTTGACTGCCTTTTCGAGCGGGAAGCCTAAGAGCAGTTTCCGGATCGGAATCTCCATTTTCTTGCCGTTTAGCGTTTTCGGAATTTGCTTCACCTCGTAAATTTCATCTGGAACAAAGCGCGGCGAGACGTGTTGCCGAATCGATTGGCGGATGCGTTCTTTCAGCTCGTCATCGAGCACTGCGCCCGGCTTGAGGACGACAAACAGCGGCATAAACGATTGCTTGCCCATCATTTCCAAATCGACAATGAGGCTTTCGAACACCCCGTCGACCGCTTCGACCGCACGGTAAATTTCGCTCGTGCCCATGCGGACGCCGGCGCGGTTGATCGTCGAGTCGGAGCGTCCGTAAATGACGCATCCCCCTTGTTCGTCAATTTTAATCCAGTCGCCGTGCTTCCAAACGCCTGGGTACGTATCAAAATAGCTGTTCCGGTACCGTTCGCCGTCTGGATCGTTCCAGAAAAAGAGCGGCATCGACGGCATTGGTTTTGTGATGACAAGTTCACCGACTTCATTGACAAGCGGCCGACCGTTTTCGTCAAATGCCTGCACATCCGCGCCCAACGCGCGGCACGAGAGGACGCCGGCGCGCACCGGCAAAATGGGGGAGCCGACGACAAACGCGGTGCACACATCCGTTCCCCCGCTGCATGACGCTAGACAAATATCGTCCTTGACGTTTTCATACACCCATGCGAACCCTTCGACCGTAAGCGGCGAACCGGTCGAGAGCACGGCCTTCAGCTTTGACAAGTCATATTGCTCTTTTGGCTTCAGGCCGAGCTTCATGCAGACGTTAATAAATGCCGCGCTTGTGCCAAAATGGGTGATGCCCGCCTTTTCGGCCAAATCCCATAGGACGTTGCCGTCTGGATACGTCGGGCTGCCGTCATAGAGCACGATGGTCGACCCGGCCAGCAGTCCGCCGATCAAAAAGTTCCACATCATCCATCCAGTCGTCGTAAACCAGAAAAACGTGCTGTCTTTCGTCAAGTTTTCTGAAATAGTCAATGCTTTCAAATGTTCAAGCAAAATGCCGCCATGCCCTTGGACGATCGGCTTCGGCAAACCGGTCGTTCCCGAAGAATACAAAATCCAAAGCGGATGGTCAAACGGAACGTCTTCATAGACGAGCTCCGCCTTGTCCGCCACGACATCATCCCACAGCACGACGCCCTCATCCGGTGCTTCCATCTGCCCGCGCCAATACGGAAGCAGCACTGTCTTTTTCAATGACGGCAATTTGGCGCGCAATTCGGATACGACCGGCATTTTGTCAAACTCTTTGCCGTTGTATTGGCAGCCATCGACCGCAAACAAGACAGTCGGCTCGATTTGCGCGAACCGGTCAATGACGCTGCCGGCGCCAAAATCCGGCGAGCAGCTTGACCAAATGGCGCCGATCGAGGCGCACGCCAAAAACGCCATCACCGTCTCGGGAATGTTCGGCATATAGGCGACGACGCGGTCGCCGCGCTTCACTCCCATCGCTCGCAATGCTTTGGCGATCGCCGCCGTTTTTTCGGTCAGCTCCTGCCATGACACTTCCCGGTACGGCACGCGTTCCGAACGAAAAATGATGGCCGGGCGGTTGGCGCGCGCATGCCGGAAAATATGTTTCGCATAGTTGAGCGTAGCGCCTGGAAACCACCCCGCCCCTGGCATCTTCCGCTCCCGCAGCACACACTCATACGGCGTTGCCGCCTGAACACCGCAATATTCCCAAACGGTTTCCCAAAATGACTCAAGCTCCTCGACCGACCATGTCCACAGCTCGCGGTATGAAGAGAAGGAGAGCCCTTTATGTTCTCTCAACCAATCCATATATCGATGAAGGTTGGAGCTCTTGATTTGTTCCTCCGTCGGCTGCCAAAGAATCGTCCCTTCCGTAATCGCTTTCATTTCATCGTGCGTCAATGGACGCCGTCACCGCCTTTCTGCCGATAGTTTGTTCAGACTATTCATATAATAACATGATTTCCTACTGTTTTGAATAGTTGTTGGTTCGACAACTCTGTCAGAAAAAGATGAAACAAATTTGTTGACAACAGCGAGGCGACTGGAATATGATAAACACAAAAGTTGGTCTAAGTAAAAAAAATGTCTTTTATAAAAAATATTAACCGGAGGGAAACTTTTATGGCACAAGGAAAACGTTGCCGCCTCTCCGATATGAAACCGGGCGATCGATTTCGCATCGAAAAGGTTGATGTTCCTGATCCTATGTTAAAAAGGCGGTTGCTTGATTTGGGATTTGTGCCCGGCGGGGAAGTGAAGGTTGGACAAAGAAGCCCGCTTGGCGACCCGACCGCCTATCGCGTTTGTGGAACGACGATCGCATTAAGGAAAGAAGAAAGTGACTATATTTACGGGGAGAAGATCAGCCATGACTGATATGACGTATACGATTGCCTTAATGGGAAATCCAAACACCGGCAAAAGCACGTTGTTCAACGTCTTAACGGGCCTGCGCCAACATACCGGCAACTGGCCCGGGAAAACGGTCACTCATGCCGAAGGAGAATGCCGCCACCGCGGCACATTGTACCGGATCGTCGACTTGCCGGGAACGTATTCGCTCTATTCCAATTCAGCCGATGAAGAGGTGGCGCGCGATTTTCTCCTGTTTCAACGTCCTGACGTCACGGTCGTTGTGGTCGACGCTACGGCATTAGAGCGCAACCTAAATCTGGCGCTTCAAGTATTGGAAATGACCGACCGCGTCATTATCGCCATCAATTTGATGGATGAAGCCAAAAAGAGAGGCATCCTGATCAATACAAAAAAATTAGCAACCCGACTCGGCGTGCCGGTCGTGCCGATCTCGGCCCGCAACCGGGAAGGAATCGATGCACTGCTTGATACGGTGGATGCCATGGCGCATGGCCGCATCAACACCAACCCGCTTTCCATCCGGTACAGTCCGGAAATCGAACGAGGCATTGCCAAACTTCTTCCACTCGTTAAAGAAGTGATGGGAGACACGTATCCTGCTCGCTGGATTGCTCTTCGTCTCCTTGACGGCGATACATCGCTGCTTCAAGCGCTGAAACAGCCGCCGCAACCATTGATCAAGGAGGGGAACGCGTATGCCTGCTGCGGATCCATCAAATCGATTTGACCGCTTAATGACAGAAGCGAAATCATTGGCGCCGGACAATGTGCGCGAGCAAATCGTTGCCGCCATCTTTCAAACATCGGCCGAGCTTTATCGGGAATGTGTCACCCATACAAACAGCGTGAAACGTGATCGAACGGAACAGATTGACCGGATCGTCACATCGAAGCGGTGGGGATTTCCAATTATGCTGGCGCTGCTCGCCGCTGTCCTTTACGTGACCATCGCCGGCGCCAACGTATTTTCCGATTCGCTCGCCCGCTTGTTCGGGACAATCGAAACGTATCTCACCATGGCCTTTCAAGTGATTCACGCCCCCGACTGGCTGCACGGCCTCATTGTACTTGGCCTATACCGCGGCACGGCTTGGGTCGTCAGCGTAATGCTGCCGCCGATGGCGATTTTCTTTCCCGTATTCGCTTTGCTCGAAAATTACGGCTACTTGCCGCGTGTCGCCTTTAACATGGATCGCTTGTTTAAAAAAGCGGGGGCACACGGCAAACAATCACTGACGATGGCCATGGGCTTCGGCTGCAACGCGGCGGCCATCATGTCGACGCGCATTATCGAATCACCGCGCGAACGAATGCTGGCCATTTTGACCAACAACTTCGTCCCCTGCAATGGACGCTGGCCGACGCTGATCCTGCTTTCTTCCTTATTTATGGCAGCCGGCTATACAGGCGGATGGAAAACGTTCGTTACGGCGGGTGTGGTCGTCGCCATGGTGTTGTTTGGCATCATCGTCACGTTGACCGTTTCATGGGTCTTATCCAAGACGGCCTTGCGCGGCATTCCGACCCATTACACTCTGGAGCTGCCGCCGTACCGACGCCCGAAAATCATGGAGACGATCATCCGGGCCACCCTCGACAAATCACTCTATGTGCTGAAACGGGCGGTAACGGTTGCGGCGCCGGCCGGCATTCTGACATGGGTGCTCGGCAACGTTCACGTGGGAGATACGACCGTGCTGGCGTATTTAGCCGACTGGCTTGACCCATTTGCCAAAGCATTGGGATTGGATGGCTACATTTTGATGGCGTTCATTTTAGGCTTGCCAGCCAATGAAATTGTCGTGCCGATTTTGCTGATGGGCTATTTATCCGCGGGGGCGCTCACTGAAGTCGATGGCCTGCATTCTCTAAAACAAATTTTGCTCGACCACGGCTGGACGTGGCTCACCGCCCTCAATATGATGCTGTTTTCCTTGCTTCACTACCCATGCGGCACGACGCTCGTCAACATTTACAAAGAAACGAAAAGCGCGAAATGGACGTTCGTCGCCTTTGCCTTGCCGACAGCGATTGCCATTGCGGTCACCTTTACGACCGCACAGCTGGCGAGATGGTTGGGGCTTATTTGATCTCTTCTCGAGACTGGCTTAACAGGCTGTCCCGCTCCGAACTTTCTCCTCTCACCTTCTGTTTCAAGAGGAGAGGCTTCTCAGTAAGTAGTGCCGACAATAAAGAAGGATGTCCCGCTTTTTTTGAGGACATCCTTCATGTTTGGCATCGATGTTCCTTGCTAACACCTGCGGATCATATAGAGCCTTCTTGACAAGCCTTCGAACCTTCCGGCCATAAAACGTATAATTGTTGCGCTCACCCTTTGCCTCATAAAGACCTGGTCGGCGTGGAGGCTCAACTTTTTCGAGGTGTTTCCATCCGATGGGCAAACAACGATTCCTATGCTGATTGTAGGGTGCCCAGCGCTGTCTTTCAGCAATTCCATGCTGCTCTCTGCTTTCTGCTGAAAAACTCACCTAATTATTCATATCGAAAATTCTTCTCTGCACTTCATGAAATTTCAGTTTCGAAATATATGCGACTTTCTCACTATCGAAAAAATGAGCCAAATACGTTTCGCCAACTTGCGTAATTTTTACTATTTTTTTCAAATTGATAATATAAGATCGGTGAGTCTTAAAAAAACAATTGTCCAGCTCCCTTTCAATTTCGTTCAGCGTCTCCGTTGTTTCATATTGCTCATTTGCCGTGTGAATGACCGTTTTTCTGCTTTCCTTTTCCACGAATAAAATATCTTCCATCGGCAACAAAACAATAGAGTTTTTCGATCGGATTCCAAGCCTTTTGCTCGGCTGTTTCGCTTTTACAGCGGCGCATTGCTTAGCCATTTCAATCAGTTTGCGGGCCTTTTCCAACGCATAAAAGAGACGCGTTCGCTCAATCGGTTTCACGATATAATCCGTAGCGGACACTTCAAAAGCCTCTACGGCAAATTCATCGTATCCAGTAATAAAAATCACCTGGAGGGAAGGAAAAATATTCCTGCATATTTTGACCGCCTCCATGCCATCGAGCCCAGGCATATTGATATCGACCAATACAATATCCGGCTGTTCTTGGAGGACAAGCTGCAAAAACTCCTCTCCGCTTGTCGCCTCAGCCACAACGTCGTAATTGGGGAATAAATGGATAAAATGCCGCAAAATCGTTCTTGAAGACGCATCATCATCAGCAATCACGATTTTTAAATCATTCATTGCTTCCTTCCCTTCTTTCTATCCTCCTATTCCAACTAGTGATCTCTCGATTAACAGAACATTTATATCCCCCTCAACTTTTTTCGTCCAAAATGATTTGACCGTTCTCATCTAACACGACCTCAATTTGGCGGTGTTCTTTTTGAAACGTATAGGATGTTTTTCCAATTTGGACAATCGTCCCTTCTTTTACGACACCGAATTTCACCGTTTGGCCATGCGGCACTACGATGCGTGTAACCACTCCGGAATCCGAACCGGCTTCTTGAATCAACGCTCCTTTTCGGGCGTAAGCGCAACCCCCGCGCATGGTCCCTTTTATATCTAGAAAACCATTGGAATGAATGGTGCAGTTATAGCACCCTTGGCCAAAAACGGTTATATCGCCGCTGCAGTAGATCGTGCTATTCAACGCGTAGGCCATCTCGATATAACTGTCTCCGTCATTTGTGTCCGCATATTGTTTCGTTGTTGCCTTTATGTCCTCAAGCAGCTTGGCGAGCTGTTCAAGGGAATGGAGCTCGTTCGGGATGCTCGAGAAAAAACAGAGTTGAAACCGCTCGGCCAAATCGAGCCAAACCGGGTGAAGCTGCTGGCGGCCGCTTTTCCTGACCGTTTCGATATACTTTTGTCCTGTCACAGCCAAAGAGCGGAATTTATGATCCATTAAAAGCTTAATCAACGGGAACAGTCCGTTCTGTTTCCAATCTATCCTTTTAAACGCTGGAGAACTTACTAATTGTTTTATAGAGGAAATCATTCTTTCAATATATTCTTCAATTGTCATTAACAAATGTGCGAGCTCGGAAGCCAGTATATGGCCTGTTCCCGCCGAGATGATGCTTCCAATGACATTTTGTCTGATAAAGACAGCTTGTTTTGACGTAATCGTCGCTCGAGTGACATTTTGGAATATCGTAATATTGCCCTCCGCCTCGACGCTCATCCCGTCTTCGACGCTGCCGGTAATGTCGACGTCGCCATGAAACCGAATATTGCCTGAACTCAAATCGACGTCGCCTTGATGAGTAAGCTTGTCCATCATAAATATATGCACATCGAGTCCTTGTTGCCGAAAAACCGGCCGCCCGCTAGCCAACGCTACAATTTTCGTCCCATTTTCAATTGCTGTTACACCTTTTCCTAAATGGACAGCCACCGGGTGAACAGGTTTAGGCAGAATCGGCTCATTCGTCACCGTCACGCCCGGAACGCCCGGGATCGGAGGATGAACGATCGCGATGACTTGTCCCGGATGAACGGAAGGAATATTGTTTACTTCACGGAAATCAACGGTGCCGTCTTCCCGAAGTTTCGGCCCCGCCTGTTTACTGTCCAAATTGACCGTTAACTCCACCCAACCGTTTTTTCCTTGCTGCGGTTTCACCCCTCTAGCGATGACAAAATCGCCCGGTTTTGTCGCCTTCGCTGCTTCAGCCATCGCGGTAAAATCAAATCCTTGAACAATATTCAGCGATTTTAGTTTTTGCAAAACTGACTTGTACTCAAGTGTATTTTGTATTTCAATATGCTGTTCGGCTTTTAACTCAATATGGTAATCAGGGGAGGCATCTTTAATTCGAAACCGCTTTTTCATCCCCGGCTCTATGTGCAAAATGGCGTGCAACTTGTCTTCATCAAGGACAATATCCCATTTCGTTTCGACCGTTTCCTCTGTAGTTTGTATTTCTAATTGGTCACCTTCAGTGACAACCGTCGTTCCAGCCACTGGATGTCCATTTTTTAACAGAAGAACACCTTGCCCTACAGTAATAGTAGGATAGCATAACGGCGACGAACGATAAAAAATTTTCTCTCCTCGCACCCATGCTTTTCCACTCAAATGATCTTCTGTTGCTTTGATCTGCGCCTCATTCGCATTTGTTGAACCAAATTTCTCTTCTTTGACAGCGCCTGATGATTCCGTTTGCCTTTCTATCTTCGTTAGTTTGACAATGGCTGGTTGGGAACCGATAAACCAAATTCTTCTAGTTTCCTTTTGGATGATTTCAACATGCACCTCTTCGCGTTTGCTTTGCAAAATCGCCAAGCCGACGTGAATGGCCTCATCGATGTTTTTTCCTTTCGAAATGATCGTTTGCCCCATCGCCGCTCCCCCTTGGCAACAACTATTTTTCCTAATGCACTCAAAAGCCATATTCTGCGCCAAATCAACGAAGCCGTGGATTTTTCCGTCATTCACGATTGGGTGGCCCCGTTGTACACGGACAAAACCAGCCATCCGGCAGACGACCCGGAACGGTTTCTTCATTAGGAATGACGAAAGAAGCTTTTTAATTTAAAAAGTTTCGCCACTATCCACCTTCATGTTCACGGTGATGCCAGCAAGCAGGTTGACAGGTCCTTTCACCGTCACGTCAAGCCGGTAGTCATGGCCATGCCCGTTCGGATTGCTGCATAAACCAAAAACGGCTTTATTTTTTCCGCACTCCAACCTCGATCCATAACGGTGTGTCGCCGAAACCGCAATTGCACGTATTAAGTATGTTTATACACCTGCCAGTATTGATCTTTCGCTTATGTTAACTTACCCGGTTTTCCTAAAAGATACCCTTGCGCTGCCGGCACTCTCAAAAGCTTCGCTTGGGCGAGATCCACTTCTTCCTCAATTCCCTCTAAAACGAGCACCATTTTGCGGCCGCAGTAGCTTGCCAACAAACTGACCATTTTTTGTTTTTCTTCATTGGCTGCCAGCCCTTGAGCAAAGTACCGATCCAACTTCACATAATCAGGCTGCAATTCAATAATTTTTTGCAAGGTCGATGCCCCTTTGCCAACATCGTCAATAGCAATGTAAAAACCATACCCTCTCATCAACTCTATAGCTGCTTTTAACTCTCCATCCTTCCATATACCCTCTTCTTCTTTTGTCTCGTTCAATTCGAACACAATTCGGTTTTCAATATACGGAAAGCGTTCAACTACTCTTTTCAAAAACGGTTTAAATTCATGATGCAAAATAGTGGAGGGATATACATTTAAAAAAAGCAGCCTTCCCTTATTCTCCAAAAAAGGAAACTGAAAGATGGAACTTTCCAGCAGTACGAGATCCAGTTCGTATAAACATCCTTCCTCCCGAGCCTTTTGAAAGAGATGCTCAACGTTATTGATCCCGTTTACCCGCAACAGCGATTCATATCCAAAGATGCTCCAGTTAAACAAGTCCCACAGCGGCTGGTACACATGTTCAAACTGTTGTTTGTCGATCATTTTTCGGATAGAGACTAAAGTCACACTTTCACTATCCTTTCATAGGATATTCGCCCTGCATCATACTAGTCGACGAACATGAAAATTCGCCTAATACCTTTCGTTTAGCTTTCAATATAACCTTTTTCCATGCATCTGTCTAACTTCGTTCACGCACATCAAGCATCTATACAGCCCTTATCAACACATAAAAGGACATATTAGACCTTTTTTTCGACTTTTTACGACATGTTCAACTCTCGTTTCTGTTATTTCTTGTCATAAAATGCAAAAACGCCCCTTACTTATGAGGGCGCTTTTCCTCCCATATGTGTATTAGTTTTTCAAGAAACACGTTTACCTCCAACGGTTTTGTCATGTAATCCGTAAATCCTGCTTTTAAAGCCCTTTCAATCTCTTTTGGTACCGCATTGGCACTGAGCGCAATCATCGGAATATGCTTTGTTCGTTCATCGCTTTGCAACATTTCCAACACCGTATATCCGCTTATATCTGGGAGATGAATATCGATGAGAATCAAATCAAACCAGCCACTGATAGCCTTTTGCAAGCCTTCGCCGCCATTGCAGGCAAACGTTAACAAAAGATTTGGAAACGGCTTCAAGATATGCTCCAACAGTTTTACGTTGGATATATGATCTTCGATGTATAAAATTTTTTTGTTTCCGAGCTTCAATAGCCTCTCCTGATTCACCGGTTTGTTTCGTGATGAATGCGGCCAGCCGTGAAAATAACTGACAGCCGGAAGACTGAACGAAAAGTCGCTTCCCACGCCCAACTTGCTTTTCACCTCAATCGTGCCGCCCAAAAGACGGATAATCTGCTTGACAAAAGCGAGCCCAATGCCATTGCCGTCGACATGAGTGCCTTTTATGCGATAAAATGGTTCAAAGATATTTTCTTGTTCTTCATCCGGGATGCCTATCCCATTATCTTTTACATGTATAACCACTTTTTCCTGATCATATTTCCCTTCAATGAGGACGGTACCGCCATCACGATTGTATTTAATGGCATTGTCAAGCAAGTTTAATAACACTTGTCTCACTCTCGTCGCATCTGTGTATAAATACACTTGTTCACTAAAGCTCGATCGAGCTTGAATGTCGATGTTTTTCTTATTGGCTAACGGTTCGACTAATTTAATGCTTTCTTTAATAATGTCGTCTGGATGGACTACATCATAAGTTAAGGGCAGCCTTCCTGTTTCGATCCTTGCCAAGTCTAACATTTCGTTGATTAAATTTAATAAATGGCGGGCACCTCCCAATATTTCTTGCACAAACTCCCGCTGCCGGCCGTTTAAGGAAGGGTCCATCTCCAACAATTGGGCGAACCCTAGCACTCCGTTCAATGGCGTACGAATTTCGTGGCTCATGCGCGAAATTAAGTTGGATTTTGCTTGATTGGCTCTTTCTGCCTCCTCTTTTGCCCGCAGCATCTCCTGTTCCATCATTTTTCTTTCTGTAATATCGATCGCTGAACCAACCACTTCAATCACTTTGCCATCTTTTTTTATGGGACGTAAACTGACTAAATAATCAATCCCGTTTATATTCCCCTCATAGTACAATGTTTCCCCGGTTTCCCATGTATACCGATAATATTGTTCTTTTTGATCAGCAATAGGCCCCGGTAAAAAATCATGTAATCTCTTACCTAGCACTTGTTTAGGATCTATGCCGAAATTATTGAGTAATTCCCCGCCGCATAACGTATGAATAAAACTTTCCCCTCTTTTCACAAATTTAAAAATCATGCCTTGCTGCTGGCACATGGCATTCCATAAATCTCGTTGCACTTTTTTGATGCGCTCCTGATATTTTATTAGCTCTGTAATATCTTTTCCCACCACAAACAACCCTATGACATCTTTCTCTTCCACTATCGGAATAAAAGTAAACTCCATGATGACTCTTTCTTCCCGAGACGTTTTCACTGAAGCCTTAAAGAAGCACGATTGACCTTTTTCTACTTTTCTTAAACATTCATCAATTTTTTCATCATCATGCTCATAAAATAGGTCGTATAAACTGGTCAACGGTGCATCTTGATGAACATGCAGGATCTCCATCGCCTTTGGATTGATGCTTACAATTTCTCCCTTAAGGTCAGCAGACAACACAAGATGCGGATTGTAATCGACTAAACATTTGTAATGAGCTTCAGTAAAGTTTTTTTTTTCGCAAAACTTCACGCCGTTCGAGATAAGCAATTACATTAGTCATGATCAATATAGCCATTGTAATAAAAGCGAGGATGTAAGCCAAACTATTAACCGAAATCAAGGATGCCGATTCCGCTCGCATTATTTCTTGGCCATAAGGCAGTTGGAACAATGTTCCTTTCATCGATATATAATGCATTGCTGCGATTCCTCCTCCCAGGACAACGGAACGAACCGCCTTTTTTAAAAACTGATCGTTCTTTACACGGCAGGCAACAAACAGGATAAACAATGTCAAAAACGAAGCGAAAAATGAAATAGCGATCGACAGACAAACAAAAAACGGATGATGATGCATAGACATCTCCGTTTTCATAGCCGCAACCCCTACGTAACAATGGAGTCAGCCATCCAACATTGTTGCGATGGATCGTTATGACCTATATTTAAGAAGCTGTTGTTTCACAAAAAAAGACGAGCAGCGGTCAAGCGCCCGTCCTTCCTGTCTTAATCAATTATTCAGCGCTATACTTCCCTTACTTCCTCAATATGTGACACATCTCCTTCAACGGTCACGTGAAACGTCCCACCGTCCACTTCAATGATCGTCACACTCGTGCCGTACATATACGGCGGCGACCACAGGTGGTCAAGCGGCGTGTCTTTGAACGCCGCCACAAGCGTTTTCAGCACGACGCCGTGAGTGACGATTAACACCGTTTCTCCCTCGTGCCGCTCGATGATGCGCCGCACCGCTTCAAGCGCCCGCTGCTGCACGTCACAAAACCGCTCGCCTCGCTTTGGAGCGTACAGATGGGGCGCGTTCCAAAAATGGTCGAACGCGATCGGATCCATTTGCCGAATCTCGTCATGCGTCTTTCCTTCCCAATCGCCAAGATAAATCTCGCGCAGCCGCTCGTCTTGATAGATCGGAATGAGCCGCCCGCCGCGGACAATCTCCGCCGTCTCAAGCGCCCGGCCGCTTGTGCTTGTGTAAATCGCGGCCAATTCCACCGCTTCAAGCCGTTTTCCAAGCCGCATGGCGTCTTGCCGCCCTTTTTCCGTGAGCGGCGAGTCTTGCCATCCTTGCATCCGCCTTTCGACGTTCCACTTCGTTTCCCCATGTCTGGTCAAATACAAGGTTGTCGCCATGTCTTCCCTCATGTCTCCTCTCTATTAATCTACCTCTCATTCAACCGCCCGCTCAGGCAAGCGAAACGCAACAGATCCGCTTTTGTCCGTTTTCATCTCTGCTTGAATGCCTTTTGGCAACACTGCCATTGGATCTGTATGGCCAAAATCGGCATCATACACAACCGGAAACTCGTACCCGCGTGTCATCCTCTTCGTTTCACGAGTTTCGTTAACTCGATTCTTTCCGGCGTTTCGATGCGCTCGATGGCACGAAACCCATGGCGTTCGTAAAAGCGAATGGCCGGCGCGTTGCCGCTTCCGGTCGTCACGACGATCTCGCTTATCGACGGTTCTTGCTTGATGACAAAGTCGAGCAACGCGCTGGCGATCCCTTGGCGGAAACAATCCGGGTCGACCATCAGCCGGCAAAGGTGAAGCGTCTTCCCATTCCGCTCGCAAGCGATCGCCCCAACGAGCCGTTCCCCTTGAAAATAGCCGAAAAAGCGCTCGCCGCATCGCTGCAGAGAAGCGATCGTATCGTGAAGCGGCGGGAGCGCCTTGCTGCCGATGAGCTGCGCCTCGATCATATACGCGCGCCGTTGTAGGTGCAGCACCTTAACGGCCGTTTCGTCGTCTGCTATGTGAAGTTCCGCAATCATGCTCCTCTCCCTTTCGATGGCGAAAAAGCGGCCGAGCCCGGCCGCTTATCATGAATGAATCACTTCCTCCATCGCCTCTTGCAGCGAATGAAAGCCTTTTTTCTCTCGGCCGTCTTTTCGGACGGTCCATTCCTGCTTCTCAAGCGCCAGTTCACCGCGTTCGTTTTTTACAAACGGCATGTGAATGGTGATCATCTCATCGTCTTTGTTGATCGTATAGCCGACATAATAGCGATTGCCTTCACCATGCTCTTCAAAAATGCCGACTTGGTCGAGTCCATAGGCTTCCATCATCGGCTCGAGCGTGTCGATGAACTCCTCGATCACAACGCTTCTAGGCGCAAATTCCATGGTTTTTCCTCCTCTTGCCTAGTCATCAAGTGTAGTTTGCGGCAAGCCGAGGAAACTCATGAGTGGAAATGACCGACTTATGACGAAGGCCCATTGCAAGCCGTGCGGTTGTACTCCTCAAGCCATTGCTGCAACTTTTCCGCTTCGAGCGAGCGGCTGAAGTAAAACCCTTGCGCATAGTCGCAATGCATTTGCGAAAGAAGCGCCACTTGCGGCTCGGTCTCGACCCCTTCAGCCAACACTTCAATATCCAGGCTTTTTGCTAAATGAATGATCGTATCGACAATCGTGGCATCTTTCGAGTTTTCCGCAATGCCTTGAATAAAACTGCGGTCGATTTTCAACAGCGACACCGGCAAATTGCGGATGTAAGCCAATGATGAAAAACCGGTTCCAAAGTCATCGATCGCCGCCTGTACGCCAAGTCGCTGCAGTTCGGTTAAAATGTGCCTGCCGGTCTCAATGTTTTCCATCAATCCGCTCTCCGTCACTTCCAAAATGAGCCGGTTAGGCGCAAGCCCCGTCTCGCGCAAAACGCGCTTCACATGCTCGATGAGCTCCGGACGATTGAGCAAAAACGGCGACAAATTGACGGCAAGCTTGAGACCCGGAAATTTTTTTTCCCACTCTTTCACTTGGCGGCACGCCTGTTCCAACACCCATAATGTAATTTCAAAAATAAACCCGCTTTCCTCCGCCAACGGAATGAAATCGAGCGGCGGAATGTCACCGAGCGACGGATGACGCCAGCGCAAAAGCGCCTCAACCCCCATCGCCTTTCCTTTCGCGAGCTGCACTTTCGGCTGATAGCATAAATACAACTGCCCGCGCATAATGGCAAACGGCAAATCTTGCTCGATCACCGCCTGCCGATGCTCGGTCGGGCGGTAAAAGGCATAGCCGTTCCGCCCCCGCTCTTTCACTTCGTACAACGCTTGATCAGCGTATTTCATCACTTGCTCGATCCGATCGCTGTCTTTCGGGAAAAAAGCGATGCCGATCGACAATGTTGATTGAATCAGCTGTTTTTCGTAATAAAACGGCTCGTGAAACGAACTGACAAGCCGCTCCGCCAAGGCGGTCATCTCTGTTTTCGTTATGTTCGGCAGCAAGAGAACAAACTCATCACCGCCGATGCGGGCAAAAAAGTCGCCGGGACGCAACGCCCGCTCGACGCGCTTGACCGCCTCGCGCAAAAAATAATCGCCGGCTTGATGGGAAAAATGATCGTTGATCCATTTGAATTTGTCAAAATCCAAATAACAAAGAGCAAACGGCGTCTGACTCGCGATCAGCTCATGAATATGCCGCTCGAAATAGCTGCGGTTGGCGATGCCCGTGAGCGAATCGAAATAGGCAAGCTGACGGAGCTTTTCTTCGTACCGCTTCCGCTCGCTGATGTTTTTCACGGTCACAATGACGCAATCGAGCGTCCCCGCTTCATCGATGATCGCCTTCCCTTGCGCCTCCATCCAAACCCATTCGCCTTTCTCGCCTTGCTTGCGAAATTCGGCGGATTGCGTCTCGTATGTATCGTACAGCTCAGCCAATTTTTGTGCCACGACCGGGGCGTCATCAGGGTGGACAAACGTCAGCACCTCTTCGTATGACACTGGAAGACGCTTGTTTGTTTTTCGCTTCCATGACGGCGGAATGTATGACAATTCACGATTAGGAGAAAAAATCAACACGTAATCGTTCGAATGCTCAACAATCAGCTGCAGACGCCGTTCCGCTTCGGCAAGCCGCGCTTGCAGGCCGCTCTCCTCCGCTTGGCGGCGAAGAACGCATAGGACGGCGGCCGTTTGTCCGTTTTCACCGATGATCGGCGACACGCCCGCAACCAATAAGCCGTCAAGCAACTCCCAGCGAAAGGAAGCCGGGCGCTGTTTCACCCGTTCAACCAACGCCCGTCCTTCGACGGACAGCGTCCTCTGTTCTTCTTCACTCAGCGCCAAGCCGGCAAAAGCCGGATTGTTGTAAATGATCACGCCTTGCAAATTCAAGATGACCACTGCTTCTGTGAAGTGATGGAAAAAGGCCGTATATTTGTCCATGCAATTGCTACCTCGCCGTTTCACCAAAATAAGCGATGTCCACACTTCCATTTTCACGAAAATCACGGCAAAAATCAACAAATTTCGCAAACATTTTGTCAAAAATATGGAACTGCCCACCGGCGGCCTTCCGGTCACCCGGTTTGCCGTTGGCGGGCGCGAATGGGACACGTTTGACAGCACGTTCCCCCATTTGTTTTCACGTACAGGCAGCACGTCGTCCGCTGCATGCCGCTTGCCCCTTTAAAAAAGCGGCGAAGTGGGTTGTCTTTTTGTCCAAACAACCGGCCGTCTGCTTCATGAATAAGGAAGCGGAAATCATCGCGCAGCCGGTCGGCGACCGGGGCAAGCGACTCATCCTCGAGCCAACGTTCATATACCCAATACACGTAAATCGCGACATTTTCCCATAAGACGAGCGGCGATATGCGCGTCAGACGCCGCAACCGAGCGATGAGCGGAGCGAACAAGCCGGCGAACACGTCGCGAACGACTTGCTCGCGCCAGCGGCTGCGCTCAATGCCGCACGCCTCCGCTTCCGGCGGCTCAAAGCGAAACCGCGGCATCCACATCTCCCCTTCGCCGTCCGTGTCAAGCCAAATTCGCCCAGGATCGAGCACAAGCCGCTTGTTCCATACCGACATGGCGTATAGCGTCATCGGCGCCAAAAAGCTTAAGCGCTTGACAAGCATCGACGCCGCAACGGCGTCATTTGCCGCTCCCATCTCGGTGCGGACGTGCGCGACATACTTCGCGAGCTGCCCGTCGTCATGAAGCAGCCAAGCAAACAACATCGACGACGAGACATCAGCCGCCCCGCTTGAAAAACGGTACGTTTCCAACGTTTTCATTTCGTCTTCACGCAGTCTCATCATGATACGCCTTCTTTCTGTAAAATTCGCCGTCCTTTCCCATACGGAATGCAAAGCGGGGTGCCAAAGATCGGATCGTACGTGATTTGGCAATCCATCTGAAACACGTCTTTCACGAGCTGGCGGGAAATGATGTCTTCCGGCTTTCCTTCGGCATACACCGTTTTATCGCGAATGGCGACGAGATGATGGGCGTAACGGCACGCTAAATTCAAATCGTGAAGCACCATGACGATCGTCCGCCGTTCTTTTTCATTCAGCTCAAACAATAAATCTAAAATGTCAATTTGATGCGCGAGATCCAAATACGTCGTCGGCTCGTCAAGCAAAATGATGTCTGTTTCTTGCGCTAATGTCATGGCGATCCATGCGCGTTGGCGCTGTCCGCCGGAAAGCGAATCGACCGGCCGCTCGGCGAATTCGGCGAGTCCAGTTGCCTCTAGGGCCCGCACAACCGCCCGCTCATCTTCGTCACTCCATTGCTTGAACCACGTTTGATACGGGTAGCGCCCTTGCTTCACAAGTTGCAACACGGTCAGTCCTTCCGGAGCCATAGGCGACTGCGGCAAAATGGCGAGCCGGCGGGCGATTTCTTTTGTCGGCTGTTTGGCGATTTCTTTTCCATCCAGCAGCACAGCGCCGCTTGTTGGTTTTAGCAGCCGGGCCAAGGCGCGCAGCAACGTCGACTTGCCGCAGCCGTTCGCGCCGATGAACACCGTGATTTTTCCTTTTGGAATCGTCAAGTCTAAACGGTCAATAACGATCGCCTCGCCATAGGATAGCGTCAACTCTTTCGCCTGCAACCCATGCATGCGCATCCCTCCTTATAATTTCCGACTTCGGTACAATAAATAAATGAAATACGGTGCTCCAATCGCCGCGGTAAACACTCCAGCCGGAATTTCCGTCGGCGCCAAAAGCAGCCGCCCAGCCAAATCCGCCCCCATGACGAACACACCGCCTAACAGCGCAGCAGTCGGAAGAAGAGCGCCAAACGCCGAACCGACAAGGCGGCGCGCCATATGCGGCGCCATCAGCCCGACAAAGCCGATGCCGCCGGCGAAAGCGACCGCGCCGCCGGTGAGCGCGGTGCTAAGCAAAACAAGTCCTAGCCGTTGCCGTTCGACCGCCCCGCCAAGCCCAATCGCCAGCTCATCGCCCAGCTCCTGCACATTGACATGCCGCGCGGCCAATATCGCCACAAGGAGCAGTCCGATGACCCATGGCGCCATGAGCGAAACGTGCTGCCAAGAAGCACCATACACACTGCCCGTAATCCACACGTTTGCCTGGCTCGCCCGATAGATGGGTCCTGTGATCATCAACAGTGTCGTCAACGCCTGCATGAGCGCAGAAACGCCGATGCCGACAAGCACGAGCCGAAGCGGGGCGAGGCCGTTTTTCCACGCCAGCATATATACGAGCCAAGCAGCGGCCGTAGCGCCGAGAAAGGCGGCAAGCGGCAGCCAGTGGATGCTGACGGTCAAAGAGTTGTTTTCATCGCTAAACAGCGCCAAAAAGCCAACGACCGCGGCCGCCGCTCCGCCGGTGATGCCGAGCACATCCGGCGAAGCGAGCGGATTGCGCACCATTCCTTGCAAAACCGCGCCGGCGACAGCCAGCGCCATCCCCGCCATCCAGGCAACCAATACGCGCGGCAGGCGGAACGTCACAATCACCGTCTGATGAATTTCCTCTCCGTATCCGAACAGCGCGGCAGCGGCCTCAAGCGGGGACATGCGCATTTCGCCGCTGCCAATGCTGATAACGAAAAGGAAGACGGCCGCTGCTATGAGCGCGGCGAGCACCGCAACAGCTTTTTTGTCATAGAAAAACGAGATGTGTTTTCCCATTCGGACCGTGATGTATTTTTTCATTTTGCGGCGATCCCCCTGCGGGCAATGTAGATGAAAAATGGAACGCCGAGCAAGGCGGTGACGATGCCGACCGGCACTTCGCGCGGCATCAGAACGTAGCGCGCCCCAATATCGGCCATAAGAAGCAAAATCCCGCCGAGCAAGGCGCAATACGGGAGCAGCCAGCGGTGGTCGACGCCGGCCAGCGCCCGCGCCATATGCGGCACCATCATGCCGATAAAGCCGATCGGACTGGCGACGGCGACCGATCCGCCAGCCAGTAGCACGACTAACAGAGCGGCGGCAGCCTTGATCAAATTCGTTCGCTGTCCGAGTCCTTTCGCTACATCGTCTCCCATCATTAAGATGTTGACATGGCGCGCCAGCAACAAGGTTCCAATCCAAGCGGCTGCCAAATACGGAAAAACGGCCGTCAACAACTCGAGCTTCCGGCCAGCGACCGACCCGGCCAGCCAAAAGAGCACTTCTTCAAGCGCTTTTTCATTCATCGCCAGCATTCCTTGCGTCAGCGAGGCAAATAAAGCCGCGACCGCCGTGCCGGCAAGCGTCATTTTGAGCGGCGTCAGCCCGTCTTTCCCCGCGGCGCTGATCACAAACACGATCGCCGCCGCGGCAGCCGCCCCCATAAATGCGACCCAAGACAACATTTGCAATGAAGAAATGGAAAAAAAGGTGACCATCACAACAATCAAAAAACCGGCCCCGGCGTTAATGCCGAAAATGCCTGGCGAAGCGAGCGGGTTTCGCGTCAGCGCTTGCATGAGCGCCCCAGCCATCGCCAAGCTGGCGCCAACGGCAGCCGCAATCAACGCTCGCGGCAGCCGAACCGTCGCCACGACTAAATGGGTGTTCGATCCATTATTGTCGATAAGAGCCGCCACCGCCTGCCGCCAACTCGTGTCGGTATATCCACAAACGATGCTCATCCACATGGCGGCAAGCAGCACAATCAGCAAACCGATGAGGCCAACCATTTTTTGACGGTTTGTCGCCAGCATCTCTGAGATCTCCCTTGCTTCATTTTCTATATCTCTATCGTCAAGTCTATTTGATAATGACTCTCATCGTCAATGTTTTTTCGCATTTTCTTATGATTTTTTTATCATTTTTTCATTTATAGTTGACAATGATTCTCAATTTTATTTATCATATCAACGTAAATGAAATTCATTATCAAATTCAAAGGGGGATTAGCTAATGAAATCAAGGCATCTCACCCTTCTTTCCGCCTTCATCCTTTCCCTCCTGCTTCTTGCCGGCTGCGGCGGAAAGCAGGAAGAAAAAACAGCCAAACCAGCGGAAAACAATGGGGCGAAAGCGGAAGTGAGCTACACGGTCGAACACGCCATGGGCACGGCCGAAATCAAAGGAACGCCAAAACGAGTCGTCATTTTGACGAACGAAGGAACAGAAGCGCTTCTTGCGCTAGGCGTGAAACCAGTCGGCGCCGTCAAATCGTGGACGGGCGATCCGTGGTACGACCATATTAAAGATAAAATGGAAGGCGTCAAAGAGCTCGGTTTGGAGTCAGAGCCGAACGTCGAAGCGATCGCCGCCTTGAAACCAGATTTGATTATCGGCAACAAACTGCGCCATGAAAAAATTTATGAACAGTTGAACCAAATCGCCCCGACCGTGTTCTCAGAAACGCTGCGCGGCAACTGGAAAGACAACTTTATGCTGTATGCGAAAGCTGTGAACCAAGAGGAAAAAGGGAAACAAATCATTGCTGAATATGACAAACGCATTGAAGACTTAAAAGCAAAACTCGGCGACAAGCTGAAGATGAAAGTATCGATCGTCCGCTTTATGGCCGGCGACGTGCGCATTTACCATAAAGACTCGTTCTCCGGCGTCATTTTGGATCAACTTGGCTTCGCCCGCCCGGAATCGCAAAACGTAAACGACTTTGCGGAAACCGGCGTGACGAAAGAACGCATTCCAGCAATGGATGGCGACATCCTGTTCTACTTTACATATGAGACGGGGGACGGCAAAGCGAGCGAACTTGAAAAAGAATGGATCAACGACCCGCTCTTTCAAAACTTAAACGTCGCGAAACAAGGCAAGGTGTACAAAGTGAGCGACACGATTTGGAACACGGCTGGCGGTGTGCTCGCGGCTCATTTGATGTTGGATGATATTGAGAAATATTTCTTGCAAGGGCAATAATCGCCCGCTAACGAAAGGCAGAAGCGGTCAGCTGCTTCTGCCTTTTTCCTCTTCCATCATTCCTGCCCTGTGGCTCGTCTCGACGCTAACTTCATTTCCCAAGGGCAAAAATAGTTGCTGCTTATCCATCGGTATGGTACATTCAAAATGCAAACCTCGCACGGAAAGGAAGAAAGATGGTGAAACGTTCTGCCTTCATCACCGCATGTGTATTGTCATTCAGCGTTCTGCTCTCAAGCTGCACCGATGACGGCGTTCAGGAACAAAGCCGCTCACAGATGACGAAAACCGCCACCGGCGATATTCGTGAAACGACAAAATCGATCGAGCATTTGCCAAGCTTTTTGAGCGCGTTTGAAGAAGAGATGGCTGTCTTGTACCAACAGGCTGCTGAACACCGCGAGCTGCTTGAGAATATCCCTTGCTATTGCGGCTGCGGGCAATCGGCTGGCCATAAGAACAATTATGACTGCTTTGTGTATGAAAATAAAAAAGACGGCTCGGTCGTCTGGGATGATCATGCGACCAAATGCGGCGTCTGCCTCGACATCGCCGCTGAATCGATCGCCGCTTACGATCAAGGGAAATCGATCAAAGACATTCGGCATATGATCGATGAAAAATATAAAGAAGGCTACGCCGAACCGACGCCGACAAAGCCGCTCTAATACGAACGAAAAAAAGCGCCAAATCCGGCGCTTTTTTCACTGCAACCAGCCCCCCTTTGCCTGCAACCCCCTTTTTGTCCCGCCGAGCGCCCACTGCTTTTCGATCAACAGAAACAGGCTGCTTAAACTGGATTTCGCTCCTCTCAAGGAGAGTTCACAAAGGCTTCGCACAGGCAACATCAACACCGGCTGAGCGCGGCGTACAGATCATGCAGCGTGTCGATGCCGCGCTGGCGGAATTCATCGAGCAAGATCGCCCATAGCTTCGCCATCGCTTCGACGTCGCCATCCGCCGTATGGCGGCGCGGGCAACAGATGCCATAACAAGCTAACGCATCGTCAAACGTCGGGCACGAATGGCCGATCAGCGTCATCATCGGCTGCAAGTCGACAAAACGTCCGCTCCATTTTTGCCGATAATGACGCCAAAGGGCATGGCGCAAAAACGCCAAATCATGACCGATATGATAGCCAATTAAGACGCCGGCGGCAATAAACGGCACAAACGTGCGCAGCGCCTCGGCAAGCGGCGGAGCGAACACCACATCCTTCGCCTCAATCCCGGTCAAGGCGGAAATATGTTCCGGAATCGGCTTTTCCGGCTTGACGAGCGTCATGTACGCATCGGTCACGACTCCTCCAACCGTTTTCGCTGCCGCCATGGCCAAAATTTCATCGCCTTGCTCCGGGGAAAAGCCGGTCGTTTCCATATCGATGATGACAAACGGGATGTCAGTCAAACGGTCATGCCAATCGATGATGTGCTGTTTTTCCTTTTGCAGCGAGCGAAGCCATGTTTCCTGTTGCAGCGAATGGTCATGCCCAAATAAGGCGGATGATGCCTCGCGCGGAACGCCGAGCGACAACAAGCGGAGCGCCCGCTGCCAAAAACGGTGCCGCTCATGCATGAATGTTAGCCACCCGCCGGGCGACAAAGCGCTGCAACCGTTTTGCGGTGCGCATCGCTTGCTTCAGCTGCTTTTGCTCTGTCCGCTCAAGCGTCCGCCATAACACATATTCACGCCCGTCCCCCGCCTCGGTGCTGTACTTAAGACGAATCGAATAGTAAACAGACAGCGCCTCGCAAACGGCGGCGGAAAGCGGCGCCGTCAATACGCTAGCCGCCTCAAGCGCCCGTCGCCGCTCAGCCGTGTCCGCCGCCGGGACGCGCGCAAAACAGGCCAACCATTTTAAGGCATTGGTGAGCTGCACGTAGCCGCTTTGTTTCATATGAACGGCCCCGCTGTGCGGCCCCCATCGCTCCGTTTGCACGTTGCCCAGCCAACCGAGCGGAACCGGAGGAAATTGAACGTGCTCCCCCATGCGCGCCAACAGCGGCGGCCGTTTGGCCACCGCCGAAAACAGCATCCTCCTGCCCTCCTCAGCCAATTCCGTCTCGCCATAAAGCGGACGCATATCCATCGCGATCAACAAAAAGCGAATGTCGTTCGGCCACCCGCTGTCTAAATAGGAAGAAAGTTGTTGCTCCCAACCGCGGACCGACTGCGCCCACCGCTTGTTCGTCGCCATCACGTAACCGGAGCAGTACGGATAGCCGGCCTCATGCAACATGTCCACCCCAACCGCCGCCATATGGCGGATGAATTCATAACAAGCCGCCTCCTCTTCCTCAGGACAGTCGAATAAAATGCCGTGGTCCTGGTCCGTCCAAATCGTCGGCTCACGTCGGCCGATGCTTCCCATCACATACCAGCACCACGCCGGGGGACGAATGCCGACCGACCGTTTCATCGTCTCCCGCTCCGCAAGGAAAAACGCGCGGCGAAGGATGGCTTCATGCACGCAAACGACGTCGCCTGCAAGCTGCTTCATTTGTTCAGGTGCCAGACAGCGCCGCAGTTCGCGCGCCAGTTCATCATGACAAAAACGAAGTTCGGCGGCCGACTCAGCTCGGTTTAGCCGCTCGACCACCTTTGCCGCCAACGATTCCATCACCTTTCCCCTCCTGGCTACTGCTGGGCGAGGGTCTTGGGCTGATACGCCGGATCGAGCTGTTCCGGATAGCCATAAGAACCGTGCTCGCTAATATCAAGACCTGAAATTTCTTGTTCCGCCGTGACACGCAGCCCGATCGTTTTCTTCATGGCATATAAGATGACAAACGAAACAGCAGCGACATACACCGCAGCGCCGAGCACCCCGACCGTTTGCACAATCAGCTGATCAAATCCGCCGCCGTAAAACAGTCCAGCCTTCCCGATGCCCGTGATCTCGACTAAACGCGGCGAGGCGAAAAACCCGGTTGAAATCGTGCCAATAATGCCAGCGACACCATGGACGGAAAAAGCATAAATCGGATCGTCAATCCCTTTGCGTTCAAAGTAGATGGATGTCCAGAACGTAAACGACCCCGCCACTGCACCGATCACAACCGCCGCCCACGGTTCGACAAACGCGCACGCGGCGGTAATGGCAACCAAAGCCGCGAGCACGCCGTTGACCATCGCTGGAATGTCCGCTTTGCCGACCAAAATTTTCGCCGTCACAATCGCGGCGATCGCTCCCGCCGCGGCGGCCAAATTCGTCGTCAGCGCGACATAGCCGAAAAATCCGTCGCCAACCGCCATCGTGCTGCCAGCGTTAAAGCCGAACCAGCCGATCCATAAAATCAATCCGCCAATGACCGTATATACTTGGTTATGCCCAGGAATGACGTTCGGAGTCTTGTCTTTATTGAACTTGCCGATGCGCGGCCCAAGCAAAATTGTAGCCACGAGCGCCGCAATCGCTCCTTGCAAGTGGACAACGGTCGAACCGGCGAAATCTTGCATTCCCATTTTTCCAAGCCAGCCGCCGCCCCACACCCAATGGCCGATCACCGGGTAAATGGCGATCGTAAAAATCGTGCCGAAAAGAAAATAAACAGACAGTTTCGCCCGCTCAGCGAAGCCGCCCCAAGCGATGGCCAGCGACACGCCGGCAAAGCCGAGCTGGAATAAAAATTTGAGCTCGAGCGGCACATTCGCCCACGACAACGAGTCAAACGTTCCTTTTCCTTCTTTTAAAAACCATCCTTCCGTCCCGATGAAGCTATTCCCAGCCCCAAACGTAATAGCAAAGCCGAACGCCCAAAACGCCAATGAGGCGATGGCAAAGCTTAAAATTTGTTTGCCAGCCACATGCCCGGAGTTTTTCATGCGCGTTGATCCAGCCTCAAGCAAAGCAAACCCTGCCTGCATGCCGATGACGAGCACCGCCGAAAGCATGACCCAAAGGGCATCCAGCCCGAGCGTCAACGTTTTTTCATCCATTTACGCATCCCCCTTTTTGTTATTTATCATTCCTTTTATATGTCATAATATATAACACAAATACACCAAAAGCAATGTCTGTTTTTGGTTGTAATCGGTTTCATGCACAAAAAATTTGTTAAGTTTTCTAACAAAAAAAGAGAATGCCCCTCATCACGAAGGGCATTCCTCACAGTGTTACGCCACGCGAATCGGCTTGCCAAACGGCACGCGCGGCATATAATCGTCCGGCACAAGCCAAAACACTTCATAGTCAACTTGCAGTTCTTCATAAAAATAGCCGGTTACATCGGTGATGTAAAACAACGTATCGATTTTTTGCGCAGCGGCCCATTCCAGCACTTCGGTGTACGACGATTTCCCGTGCTTGAAATATTTAATCGTCGCCACGCCAACCGGAGATACATCGCGAATTTTAAAATCCGCTTGGACGAGCAGCGTGTCCGGGCGCAGCTTTTCAAACAGCTTCACAATGTTTTGAATGAGCATTGGCCGCTCCGGACGGTTTGATGTGTCGATCGCCAACGCGATGGAATGGTCTTTCCGCTCTTTGAGCAACGCCAATAAAGCCCGCTGCCATCTCACGATGATCATCCCCCTTATATCGGTGAATCGCCGTGCGCACTACTAGTATAGACGACGATGGGGGAAAGTACGAACTGTTTTTCTTTCCTTTTTCCCCTCCCGTTTCACAAACATAAACCAAAACGCCAAGGAACAGCTCCTTGACGTTTCTTACTCCCGCGGAGAAAGGGGGGAGTCTGAGCCATTTTTGTGTTCGATCGTGGCCTCGATGGTTCCCTCCGCGTACATATCGCTCACTTGTTCATGTGTTTCAGCCAATGCTGAACCAAGAAACGAAGCTGCCTCATCATTCGACGGGACATACTGCTGTCCAGCCATCTCAAGCGATTGTTTGTTTTCCGCCATCTGTATTCCTCCTTGTTCATGCCGTTCATTATATTAATGTAGAACAGGGGGGGAAAATAAAAAGAGGAAGTTTATGGATCATGTATGTATACATCAAGACAAACGCGGCAAACTAACGATAAACAAATGGAAAGAGAGGATGATGGCTAATGAGACAGCCAAAGCAAAACAACAGCCCTGAACAACAAGAAAAAAAACAACAACCGGACAAAGACAGGGAAAAACAGCCGGGGGACGGCGATAAAAAACTAGAAGGTCCAAACCATCCAGCAGAATAAAGGCGGCGAATCCCAATGAGACATTTGCTTGCGTTAGTGCTGAAATATTTGCTGACCGCCACGGTGATGTTTGCCATTTTACCGCTGTTTTTGCGCATTTCATCGGCAGAGATTTTATGGTTTAGCCTTTGGCTGACGCTTGTCGCCTATGCGCTCGGCGACTTGTACGTTCTGCGGCGCCTTGGCAACGTCTCAGCGACGATTGCCGACTTTGGACTTGTGTTTGTGGCGGTATGGATCGGCATCGGCGCGTTTTATGACATCGCCGGCGCCGCCATATTAAACGCGGCGTTTTTCTCTGCTCTGCTTACAGCGTTCGGAGAATTGCTGTTTCACGCCTATGTGCTGCGATTTGTCACTGTCGAGCACGGTGAAAAAGACGCCCCGCTTATCGGCCGCCAATGGCAAACGGAGGCGGCAGAAGAGTTTGATGTCCGCGCTGCCCGCCCGGACGGCAACGATCGTGAACGAGCGGAACAAGAGGATGAACAGCATCATCAAGAGCCTCCCCATCCCCCCATCCTATGAAGGAGGAACAAATGTTGGCGGCTGCAGTCCGAGACGCCAGCCTCTTCCCCTTCCTTCCAAACAGGGCTTCAACGTGAATGACTCCACCTTTGTTTGGAACATTCAATGGCCGCATCTCCACTTCGTTTTGGGTTGCGCCCTGTACAAAAGGGAAGTGGGGGAGCTTCAATTGGGAAATCATAAAACAGATGGCCAACGAAAAAACGGGTGTCTTCTCGTTCGCTAGACACCCGTTTCGCATGAGGATCTTTGGTTTTTCGGCGCTTTCTTCTACAGCCATGGTCGGATCCATCGGACGTTTGGCCGCAAGCCGAAACAGGACGATCTCCTATCCGCCCTTATTGCTCCGGTCGCTTCAGCGCAAGCAGCGTCTGTTTCAATTCCGCTTCCATCGCCGCCAGCTCGCGTTCGGCCTGCTGCCGTTTTAATCGGCCTTCCGCTTGGATTTTCAACGTTTCTTCGAGCGTAGCGATCAAATTTTCTTGTGTTCGCTTCAACGTTTCGATATCAACCAAGCCACGCTCGTTTTCCTTGGCGATTTCAATGCTGTTTGTTTTTAACATCTCCGAATTGCGCAATAACAGCTCATTCGTCGTTTCGGCGACCTGCTTTTGCGCCGCAGCCGCCCTTTGCTGCCGAAACAGCGTCAAGGCAATCACGACTTGATTTTTCCAAAGGGGGATGGCATGCAAAATCGACGATTGAATCCGCTCGACAAGCGTTTCGTTCATATGCTGAATCATGCGGATTTGCGGTGCCGTTTGAATCGTCACTTGCCGGCTGAGCTTTAGGTCATGCACCCGCTTCTCAAGCCGCTCGGCAAACTGCCGCAAATCCTGTACATCCTGCCATGCCATTTGGTCGCCGGAGCGCTCCGCTTCCGCTTGCTTTTCTGGAATCGTCTTCGTCCGCAGCTCTTCGAGTTTGTATTCCGCTGCCGCAATAT
The DNA here is from genome assembly GCF_002042905.1 of Geobacillus sp. LEMMY01. Lineage (NCBI taxonomy): Bacteria > Bacillati > Bacillota > Bacilli > Caryophanales > Anoxybacillaceae > Geobacillus > Geobacillus sp. LEMMY01. The sequence continues at coordinate 7,582 of NZ_MVKA01000022.1, read as the reverse complement.
AAATATTGAGCGCTTCAAAATAGTCTTTGTTTTTTTCATAGAGCGTCTCAAGCATCATGATGTCGCGAAGCAACAAATGCCGGTGCTTCTCAAGCCGATCAGCGATTTTGTCAATTTCAACGCCGATTTTTTGGTATTTCACCACCATCTCTTGCAGCGGCTTGGCCACTGCGCCGAACAAGCGGGACAGCCACCCTTTTTTCGCCGGCATTAGGTCATCGGGGTTGACCTCCTTAATTTTGGCCATCAGTTCGCTGATCACTTCGCCGACCGGCCCAGCGTCTTTCGTTTGCACATGATGCAAAATCGCATGAGAAAACTTCGACAGCTCGGCTTGCGCCGCCACACCGTATTGCAAGACGGCCTGATGGTTGGCCGGGTCGATTTGTTTGGCGAGCGCAAGCGCTTTTTCCCGATGCTCAGGCTTCAACGCATCAAGCGCGCGCGCCGGCTTTTCTTCCTCCTTGAGCCGCGGTTCGGCCGGCGAAGAAAACGGCTTTGCAAGCAGCTCATCAAGGGAACTTGTCCGTTCCAGCCCTTGCAGCCAATCCGTCGATTTCATCCCGTGATTCCGTTCGTCCATCGTCATTCTCCTTTCTTTGACAGCGGCAGACGAAGCCCATCCGATTGTCGGAGCGATCGCTCGAGCCATTTCGCTTCCGTTTGCAACGACCAGATGTCGTTCGATAACACCTCAAGCAACTGCCGTTCAGCCGCTGAAGTCAGCTCGTCAAGCACTCTTTCCGTCTCCTGCAACGCTTTTGCCATATCGGCGCTTTGCACCGGCTGTTGCGCCAAATAAACGTATTTCTCCACCATCTCCACCGCCGTCGGCCATTCGTTTAAGAAAAATGGCTGGGCGAGGCGCAGTTGATGTGGTTGTTGCTCGATGGCGCGAATGATTCGATCGACGATGGCACTCAACCGGGAAACCGTTTGCCACATCACCACAGAACGAAGCCGATAGCGAGCGCGACGCAGCCGCTTCCATAACGCGCGCGCTTCGCCAAGCTGGCTGCGAACGTAGACAAGCTCCTCAGCGGACACATCAGCCGGCAGGCGATGATGCCGCCTTTTCATGATGGCGGACACCCCCCACATCGCCCCCATTCCGGATAAAATCGAAGGCCAAAAGCGAAAATCAGCAGCGATGAATACGATCACCGCGACGATGACCCCTGCGTTCCATGAGACAAACCAACGCCATATCGTACGAAGCAGCTGCTTCATTGTCCCTCTCCTTCTTTAATCTTTTCTTTCATTATAGCATGTCCATTCCATGATACGTACAAGCGCCCAAAGAAGTTTCATCGCCAACTGGACGGCGCGCATAGGACAATGGCCGTTTCGAATAGGCTATAGTAACAGGGCCATCGAAAGGGGAATCGGGATGAAAGCGATCAATTGGCAGCTTGTCTCCTTTGTCGCGATCTCGCTGTTGAAAGAATATTGGTGCTATGCCGGACTGCCGCGCGTCTACTATTGGCAGGCGGCGGATGATGACAAAAAAACTGCCTAACAGCAGAAGGAGGGAACACGATGCAGCCTTGGCACCGCCCCACACCGCCAACCGCCTCCCGCGCCGCACTGACCGTCACCGGCCAAGGGACAGTCAGCGCCAAGCCAGACACCGTCCTCATTGCGCTCGGGGTGCGCACCGAACACGTCCATATTCAAGAAGCGCTTGCTGACAACGCGAAACGCACCGACGCAGTCATTGGAGCACTCAAGGCGCTTGGCGTGCAAACAGAAGATTTGGAGACGACGGCGTTTTCCATCTATCCCCAATACGAACATCACAATGGAGCCGACGTATTATCCAGCTATGGAGTCGAACATTGGCTTGAAATCACCGTCCGCGACCCTAAAAAAGCCGGCGCCATTTACGAGGCGGCCGTTGCCCATGGAGCAAACCTCGCCCGCGGCTTGGAATTCCGTCTAGCAAACGAACAAGCCCATTACCAGCAGGCATTGGCGTTGGCCGTGAAAAACGCCAAAGAAAAAGCGCTGGCCATCGCCCGCGCTCTCAGCTTGCCTCTTTATGACACGCCGATTGAACTGAAAGAACAGTCATCGATCCGGCCGACGCCATACGGTCCGACTGTTCTCAGCGTTTCCTCATCAGCGCCGCCTGTGCAGACGCAAGATGTTGTCATTACCGCCGTCGTGGAAGCGGTATTTGCTTATTCGTTCATTTCGTGATATCGACTTCATGGACGCGGGCGCCGCCAAACAGCTCGACGCGGACGGTTTTCTTTTTCCCATTCGAATGGACGACGGTTACAGCGTACGCGCCCGGCAAATACGGGCCGATTTTTTTGACAAATGGGTCTTTCGTCGCCTCCTCTTCCGTTTTCACCCCATTGACGACAAGCAACGCCTCCGGATCATCGACGCGCACATGGAGAAAATAGAGGGCTGGCTCAAACACATACCGGTCCTCAAACACGTGAATCGTAAACACCGGCGGGTGAGATGTCAATCCTTTAATATACACGTGGCCGCTCTTGCGCTGGCGGGCAAACTCCCGATCTAGCTGTTCATACGCTTCTGGGTGCCGTTCCACATACGCGAACAACGGCGCCAACGTTTTCTCGTTGATCGGCACGCTTTCCTCCGTCACCCGCAGCATCGCCTGCAAAGCGGCCACATCGCGGTCTTCGATCGCATCTTTTAAGCGCATAATCGCCATTTCTCGGCTCGCGGCCGTCTTCAACGCCCCATACCCGCTCCAAAGAAGCGCGCTCGCCCCCCACAGAACGACGATGGAGACAAGCAGCCAGCCGATGAGACGGTATTGCTTTTTTCTCCTCTTTTCCCGAGACAAAACGCGCGCCTGCTGCCTCTTTTCGCTGCGCGCCAACGCCGCGGCGCCGTTCTGACCGCCGCGGCTTCCCGTTTCCCCCTCAATTGCATCCGGTTCGAACACGCGCGGTTTCATGAGCGCTTCCCCTCTCCTTCTCGCTGTCTAGTTCCACTTTATGTCAGAGACAGGGAATATATGTTACACGAACAACGGTGCGCTTTTTATTATACCCGCCTGAGCGAAAAACGGATAGCCGTTTGCACCGCCCATTATCGCAAAAACGAAGCGTTCGGTCGCTCCATTCGCCGCCCGACTTGTTGAAACATCCAGGCGTATAAGGCCGCGCTTCCTAGCGCCAGCATCCCAAGGACAACGAACGTCCATGCATAGCCGATCCATTCCGCAGCGGCGAGCGACAGCGGCGCCAACATCCGCCCGATCGTAAAACGGAGACTGGCGGCGGCAAAATATTGGCCGCGCATCGCCTCCGGAGCCAAGCGGGAAATGAACGACTGCTGCAAGCCAGCTGTCATCAGCTCAGCCAGCGTAAACAGCGCCATGACCGCGATCAATCCGAGCAGCGAAGACGTTTGACTAAACAGCCACATCGAGATGCCGTATAAGACGGATGAACCCACAAACGCCTGCCGCTCCGAGTAGCGAGACATCCAACGCGTCACAGCCACCGTGCATAGTGCGACCAACAGACCGTTTTCGGCAATGAGCCAACTAAAGGCGCTCGCGCCGTCAATCGTCCATCCTGCCAATGTTTCGGCTTCGACCGTTTCTTTTGTATATACCGGGATCAGCAAGTCAAGCTGTGTAAACGTTTGTGCCACCAACACTCCAGCAACGATAAACAGGAAAAAGACACGGTCGCGGACAATGATGGCATACTGCTTGAACTGCGTGCGCAAAAAAGACTGCCATGTCCCTCTCCTTTGTTGGCCGGCTGCGGCTAGAGGCGCCGTCTCACGCAACGTTTTGGAGAGCAGTGTTGCCATCGCAAAACATGAACATGCCGCCAAAAGCAATAAGGCAAACCGATGCTCAGCATAAAAAAGACCGCCAATTGTCGGGCCGATGACAACAGAAATATTGATGGATGTGTAAAACACAGCAAACACATCGCTCCGGTCTTTCTCCGGAACCACATCGGACACCATCGCCTGGCTCGCCGGCCAATAAAATGACCCGCAAATGCCAGCCAGCGTAAAACTAAGAAATCCAACAAACGGCGACGACCACCACGGGGAGCTGGCCAAGGCGAAAACGAAAAACGCCGCCCCCTGTCCGTAGGCGGATAACACCATCATCCGCTTGCGTCCGAATACATCAGCACAATAGCCGCCCATTAAATTGGCGATGACCGAGAACAACTGCGAAACAATCAACAACAACCCCGCTGTCTCTTTGCCAAAGGCATCGGCAAAATAAATCGAGATAAACGGAAAAAACATCCAAAACGTCGTATTCATGAGCGCCTCGCCAAACAGGCGCACTTTTAGGTTGCGGTCCCAATCGCGTATTCGCATCCGCTGTCCCCCTAATCTTTCGTCTTTCGAATTTCTTTGGAAATTATATCATATTTTTATAAAGGATCGGAGAAATATTTTTCAAATAAAAAACCTGCCCATCTTGCGGATGGACAGGACTTACATTTATTTTGCTCCTTACTTGCGGATGAATTGCTGCGTCCAAATATATCCATTTTCTTCAAAACCAACGCCGATGTGCGTAAAGTTTTTGTTCAAAATGTTCGCGCGGTGGCCTTCACTGTTCATCCACGCATTGACGACTTCCTGTGGTGTGCGTTGGCCTTTGGCAATGTTTTCCCCGGCAGCCGTGTACGAGATGCCGAATTTTTTCATCATCTCAAATGGAGAACCGTACGTCGGGCTGTTGTGCGAGAAGTAGTGGTTGACCGCCATATCGCGCGATTTTTCGCGGGCGACTTTGCTGAGGGCCAAGTCAACTTGAAGCGGCGGCAAGCCGTATTTTGCCCGCTCTTTATTCGTCAGTTCAACGACTTGTTGCTCATAGGCGTTTAAGCCAGTTGCTTTTTGCGGCGCTGCTGTTGGGGCCGTCGCTGGCGTTTTTGCCGGTGCTTGCGTATTCGCAGCCGGTTTCGTCGCTGGCTGTTTGACCGTTGCCGGCGCCTGCGGTTTTGTCGTTGGCTGTTTTGCCGCCGGTTGTTGTGTTGCCGGTTTTACGGGTTGGAACGACACGAACGGGAAGTATTGTTGCAGCCATTTCTCAAAATCTTGAACGTTTGTGCTGACATATTTTACTTGATACGCATTCGCTGTCGGACACGTCGTCCCAGCTGCTTCCGTTTTCGTTGCCGCGAACGAAGCGCCGGCGAGTGCGACCGAAGCTGCGATTGTTGCTAACGTTTTTTTCTTCATCGGAATTCCTCCTTGTATCCTCTATTTGAAAGTTTCAGAGATATTGCGTCCGTCAGTCATGCCTACACGATGAGATTCGAAGAGGAACGGTTTCGTTGTTCCCTTGCCTTCGCCCTCATTATAACACGAGTTTTTTGTAATATTTTTGGGCTAAAATGGAAAAAAAACGCAGGCTGGCAACACCCGGAAAAACAAGCGCTTGTTTTCATTGACAGTTGGCTGCCCATCACGGCAGTTGCAACGATTGGAAGTGGCATCCTTTCACTAACTGTCCTTCCTTTTTCCCCTCTATTATTCTAGCCACCCACATTTTTCTAGGAAAAAGGGAGTTGACAGCCTCTTTTTTGGACCATTTCGTTTAACAATTGTTACATCTGTGTTACAAAACAGGGGAGATATTCACATTCTTGTTTTAAAAAAGAAGCTGGTGGCGATCAGCCCCAGCTTCTGTCATGATCTTTTTCGTTCCTAGTCGACAACGAGCACCGTTTGCACTTCATTCGGCTTCACCTCGACGGCAAACGTCCCGCATTCGTCCGCCGCGAGCGAGTCAAGCGGCTCCTCGTTGAGATTCGCGCGAAAAACGCCCGAGAACGGCTTGTTCCATTGGAACGCCGCCGCCGTCGTCGTTGGCATCGGATTGTAAAAGAGGAGCTTATCGGCATACAGCCGCACCCGTTCGTCAAAGTGCATCGATCCCCATCCTGATATAAACATAACAAGTCTCATCACTTCCTTAAATATACGAAAAGTTTTGGAAGCGATGAGACTTATATCCTTTTAGCGCCAACGGAACGTTAAAAAACTAAATACAGGAATACGACAAATAAGATGCATAAAACGATGAAAGAAGTGCACATCCAAATAAGCACTCTAAAAAAACGAATTTTTTTATCCATTTCCCCTTTTGTTTTCTTAAGAAAAACCGCTCCAAACATAATCGCAACCAAACCCCTAGATATAGTAGCAAACCAGGTATTCATTATATTTGGACCAATAATTAACGTGCTGATCGCATAAATGAACAAGATAACAGATACACATAGAGAACTATAAATAATCGTCTTGCTTCTTGTTTGTTTCAAAGGATTCATAAAGCATTTCCTTTCCCTTTAGATAAATAATGAGGGGGCACATTTATTTCTTTTCTTTTGCTGCTTGATCTAGCACATGATTAATGAAAGCTTCACGAATGGCTTTCACTTGGTTATCTGTCGGAATTCCATACTTCTCAAACTTGCCACTATCCATTACAATAGGTCCGGTTTTTAAATTAACATTATTGACAGCTTCTTTGAACTCTTTTTTGCCTCCAAACGATTCAATAAACTCACTAAACCGTCTATTCACTTCCCCAGATTTTGAATAATATTTTTCAATGGCGTCGGACAAATGTAGTTTAGAATTTCCTCTTATCATATTTGCAATATTCACAGCATCTATATCAGCCAGCAAATCGGAGGTAGAAAACGAACTATTCCCACCTATAATCTTTTTAGCTTCTTTCTGAAGAATCTTCAAATCGTTCGAATCGTTTGTATTCCGCTGAAGGTCTATGACTGCAGTTTGTAAATCCCCAGCCCATCCAGATAAGTCATCAGGAAATTGATTGAACAACTTGATTGGTTAGCGTGTTAGAAACTTGATTTTTGGAAACCTTCTGTTCATAAGCTCTCTTAGCAGCATCGCTAATCGTTACAACATCCTTAGAAATCGTTGCTTTCGCTGGTGTATATGACACTGATGCTGTCACAGAGCCAGAAGGTTTTGTAGTTACAATCGTGGGAACATAAGAATTTGGTTTCTGTTGAAAATACTGCTTAACAGAAACGGTAGGCATTGTCATCCCTCCAAGATCATAATTCTTAGGATAATAATAATCCAAAATTGTTTTTTTTTTCAATATGTTCTTTTTATTTTTTAGTATTTTTGCTTAAAAAACACCATTAAAAACAATCTTTACAAGAACATCCAACGGCTGATACGATAAAAATAAATGAAAAACATGGGAGATCACCTATGCGCGAACGGATGCTACCAATCTTCCTTCTCATCATCGCTACTGCTTTTTCCGTGAAAATCCCCACCACTTGGTGAGTGCGGTATACGCTCCTGATCCGTGAGGGTATACTGAAAATGGCCAAAAAAGGCAATAGGAAAGCAGAGGTGCCCGATTTTAGGCATCTCGTATAACCTGTCTGCCTTTTGGCTAGACTAAATAAGTTGTGGTTGGCGGAACGGCTCTTTGCGGGAGATCATGCAAAAGATGATCACCAACATCCGCCGAGCAATGGCGAGGAGGGCTTTTTTCTGCCAGCACCGGGCAGCCCACGACCAACACTTTCGGGCCACGGGATGAGTCGTGGAT